>VGYV01000094.1 GCA_016872855.1 Planctomycetota bacterium | reverse complement strand
CGGGGGGCAGGAGGCAGGGAATGCGGAAGTGTTGGGTGGGAAAGGAGTTGGGGCGAACAGGGGGGGCGCCCCCCCCGCCCCCCCTCGAAGCCGTGTGTGGCGCAATGTTGAGCCACATTGAGCCACTTTGGGCTGGACCGCCCCGGACGGGCGAGAATCGCCAAACGGCGAGTTGAGCCACATTGAGCCACATTGAGCCACAATGGCACGAGTGGGGAGAGGGGCAAGGAGGACTGTGATGGGGAAATGGCGTGGGGCAGAAAAGGGGACATTCAGCTTTTCGCCCCCTCGGGGCGCCGAAGGCTGCTGCGCAGAAAAGGAGAATGTCCCCTCTTCTGCCCGGGGGTTTGGGGGGCCGAAGCCGGGACGGCTGGCCCCCCAACGGCGGACAGATGGCAAGGCACCGGTGGCATCGCGGCGGGGGAGGTGGGGAGAGCAGGCTCAGCCGCACACGGAGGAGAGCCGTGCTCTCTCTGGAGCGAGCACGGCATCGGCCATGCGGGCGACTTGGAGCATCTGGGCGACATCGTGGACGCGGAGGATGTGGGCGCCGCGGGCGATGCCAAGGGCGACAAGGGCCGCAGTGCCAAAGGCGCGCTCGGTCACAGGCAAGATGGGGGTCACATCTTCATTTGGCACATAGCCGCCATGTGCGAAATGAAGATGTGACCCCAGGACTTTGCCAATCATGCTCTTGCGCGAGGGGCCGAGAAGGATGGGGCGGCCCAGGCTGCGCAGCTCGCCGAGCCGACGCACGATCTCAAGGTTATGGTCGAGCGTCTTCCCGAAGCCGAGGCCGGGGTCCACAATGAGCTGCTCCTCGCGGACGCCGGCGTCCACGGCGATGGCCATGCTCTGGCGCAGGTACGCGGTGACCTCGCTCATCAGGTCGTCGTAGTGGGGGTTCTCCTGCATGCTGCGCGGCGTGCCCTGCATGTGCATGAGGACGAGTGGCGCCCCCGCCTCGGCGGCGAGGGGGGCCATTGCGGGGTCGCCGCGGAGGGCCGTCACGTCGTTGAGGAGCGCCGCCCCTGCGTCGAGGGCGCGGCGGGCCACGGCGGCCTTCGAGGTGTCAATCGAGATGGGGATGGCGATTTCCTTCGCCAGGGCCTCAATGACGGGGAGGACGCGCGCGCACTCGGTCTGGGCGTCCACGGGCTGCGCGCCAGGGCGGGTGGACTCGCCGCCGATGTCCAGGATGTCCGCCCCCTCGCCCGCCAGGCGCCGCCCGTGCTCGATGGCCTTGGCGGGGTCGAGGAATTGCCCGCCGTCGGAGAAGGAGTCGGGCGTGACATTCACGATGCCCATCAGGAGCGTGCGCTCGCCGACCTCGAGGGTGCGGGCGCCGCACTGGAGGGTGAAGCGGGTGCGGCCCCAGGCCTGCGTGGTCGCGCGGATGGCGGCAACCAGGCCCTCGCCCACGCCCTCCGCCGCGAGCGCGGTGAGGAACAGGCCAACCGCGTCGCCGGGGATGCGGAGAATGGCGTCCATCGCGCCGCCATCGCGGGGATGAAACAGGACGCCGCCGCCGTGGCGCTGGGCCTGGCCGACGAGTGTGGGGCACTGGGCTTCCGCCAGTCCCTCGAGCTTGAGAAACCAGTCGCCTACGGGGGGGCCGGAGCCGACGAAGCGGTCGATCTCGGCGGCCAAGGCGGCGTCGCCCGGCGCCACGATGACCCGCGGGTTGTAGGGGAGCTTGGCGGTCACGGGATGTGCAGCTCTTCCGCCTTCGGCAGGTCGTCGAGCGAGGCCAGGCCGAAGAGTTCGAGGAACCGCTTGGTCGTGCCGTAGAGGAACGGGCGGCCTAGCACGTCGGCCCGCCCGACGACGCGGATGAGCCCGGCGTCCTGAAGGTTGCGGATGACGGCGTCCACCTGGACGCCTCGGATGGCCTCGATGTCGGCGCGGTGGACGGGCTGCTTGTAGGCGATGATGGCGAGGGTCTCGAGCCCGGCCTGGGAGAGGCGGGCTCGGCGCTCGGCCTTGTGAAGCTGCTCGACCTGGGCCGCGTAGTCGCGGTTCGAGAGCATGCGATAGCCGCCGGCGACCTCGTCGATCTGGATGCCGCGGCGTGCGGCGGCGAACTCGTCGCGGAGTTCCTCGACGAGGCGGCGTGCGACGCGTGCGTCTTCGAGGCCGAGGATTTCGCGGAGGCGGCGCGCCGTGAGCGGCTCGTCGGCCGCGAACAGCAGCGCCTCGACCACGTGCTTGAGTTCCTGCTCGTCCATCAGTCTCTCTTGGGTGACCCGTCGCTCGGTTCCTGGGGCGCGCCCTGACAGATGCGGTCAATGGCCTCCTGCACGGCCGCGATGACGGCGTTCGAGGTGATCGTGGCCCCAGTGATGGCAGCGATCTCCTGCTGGTCGCTGCCCGGCGTGCCGGGCACGCGGTAGGGCGCGCCGCGCTTCACTTCGAGCCGTCCGAGCAACAGCTCCTCGAACTGCTTCTGGAATTCGGGCGAGCGGCACTTGTCGCCCAGGCCGGGGGTTTCGGTCTGCACGATCACGCGCATCGCCTTGACTCGCGCAGCGTCGTAGTTGGTCCGCACCGCCGCGTCCACGGCAGCAATGACCTCGACCTTGCCGGAGTAGCCGCGCGCGCCCCCCGTGGCTGCGTAGAGCGCGCGGCCAGTGGCGGCGAACACGCCGGGCCTCTCCTCGCGCCAGGGGCGTTCCTTCGCCTTCTCGTCGAGCTTCAGGCCGAACACGGCGGCGAGGCCGCGGTCCTTCTCCAGAGCCGCCTGGCGGCGAATCTCGTCGCGGGTCAGTGCATAGGAGAAGGCCAGCGCGGCAGCGGACGCGAGCGCGATCAGGCCGAGAACGAGGGGGTAGCGAACGGTGTCGGTCATTTCTTCACCACCTTGCCGAACACTTTGGCCCTGGTGTAGCGGTTGATCATGGGCGTGGCCGTGTTCATCAGGAGGATGGCGTAGCACACGCCCTCTGGGTAGCCGCCATAGCGGCGGATGAGGGCGGTGAGGATGCCGCAGCCGACGGCGAAGATCACCTGCCCCTTCGTCGTCACGGGCGAGGTGACCATGTCGGTCGCCATGTAGAAGGCGCCCAGGAACAGCCCGCCCGAGAAGATCTCGACGAGCGGCTGGCCGGCGAACCAGAGGCTGAACACCTGGGACTCGCCCTGGATGCGGATGGGCAGCGCCCAGCCGAGCAGTGCCGCGGTGGCGATGAAGAGCACGGGCACCTGCCACTTGATGTAGTTGAGGGCGACGAGCACGATGCCGCCGAGGAAGAGCAGGCAGGCGCTCACTTCGCCGATGCAGCCGCCCGTCCGCCCGAAGTACAGGTCGTCAATCGGCGTGCCCTGTTCCTCGCGGAGCTGGCACAGGGCGTCCCAGGCCTCGCGGGCGTCCCTGGGCGCGACGACGCTCGCACGACGGCCCGCCTTGAACTCCTTGATCTGCTTCGCCACCTTTCGGTTGAACTCGCGGAGGCCGTCCTTGAGCTTGCTCAGGGGGGTGGCCCCGGTCGTGGCATCCACCTCTTCCGCCTTGTCGCTGGGCGCCACGGCCTCGGCCTTGGGCTTCTTGAGGTGGCCGAAGGCCGTGGGCCACTTGGCGTTCGCGGCGACGAGGACGGCCCACGAGGCCATGACGAAGGCCCGCCCCATGAGCGCGGGGTTCCAGATGTTGCAGCCCAGGCCGCCGAAGAGCTGCTTCACGATGGCCATCGCGAAGATCGAGGCCGTCATCGGCACGTACCACGGCGCGTGCGCCGGCAGCACGAAGGCCACCAGCACGCCGCTGAGGAACGCGCTGCCGTCGGATACGGTGATCGGCTTGCCGCGCAGCTTCTGAATGAGCGCCTCCGTGGCCACGGCGCTCGCGACGGCGATGGCTGTGACAATGAGCGCCCGCGGCCCGAAGGCGTACACCGCCCAAGCCATCACGGGCACGAGCGTTGCCGTCACTGTCCACATGATGCGCGGGATGTTCTCCGGCGACCGCAGGTGTGGCGAGGTGGTGACAAGGAGCGGCCGTGGCTCCGGCACCGCCTCCATGGCGGGCTCAGGCGCAGCGGCCTTGGCGTCTTCGTCTGGCATGGCTCTAACTGGCTTTCTGCTTCTGCTGCTGGGCCTTGCGCTTGGCGAGCTCGGCCTTGCCCCATTTCACCCAGTGGACGATGGGGCGCCTGGCCGGGCACACGTAGGTGCAGCAGCCGCACTCAAAACAGTCCAAAATGTTCACGGCGGCGGCCATATCGAGGTCGCGCGCCTCGCACGCGATGCTGATTTCGTTGGGCATCAGGCCCATCGGGCAGGCCTCGACGCACCGGCCGCAACTGATGCACGCCCGCCAGTCGGCAGGCTCGGCCTCCCTGAGCACCAGGATGCCCGACGTGCCCTTCACCACTGGCACGTCGGGCGTGCCCTGGGCGATGCCCATCATCGGGCCGCCCGCGATGATCTTGCGGACCCCATCCCGCAGGCCCGAGGCATCGAGCAGCGTCCGGAACGGCGTGCCGAGGCGCACCAGGTAGTTCGCGGGACGCTCCACGCCCTCGCCCGTCACGGTCACGACGCGCTCGATGAGGGGCTTCTGGAAGCGGCAGGCCTCGCGGACGGCGAGGGCGGTGGCGACGTTCTGGACGACGACCCCGACGTCGAGCGGGAGGCCGCCGGCGGGCACCCGCCGCCGCGTCAGGGCGTAGATGAGCTGCTTCTCCGCCCCCTGCGGGTACTTGACCTTGCAGACCTCGACGCGGACGGGTTTGCCCTCCGCTGCCTTGCGCAGCGCCTCGGCGGCGTCGAGCTTGTTGGCCTCGACGCCGATCCAGGCGTCCTTCACGCCGAGGGCCTTTGCCAGGAGCAGCAGCCCCTCGACCAGCTCAGCTGGCCGCTCGATCATCAGGCGGTAGTCGCACGTCAGATACGGCTCGCATTCGGCGGCGTTGAGGATCAGCGTGTCAATCTTCTTCTCGGGCGGCGGGCTGATCTTCACGTGGGTGGGGAAGCCGGCGCCGCCCATGCCCACGATGCCGGCCGACTGGATGCGCGCCTTAATGGCGTTCCCGTCCAGCGTCGCCGGATCGGTCTCGGCGAGCAGTCCGTCGGCCCAGGCGTCCTCGCCATCGCTCTCGATGACCACGCAGGGCGCCGAGGGGGCCAGCGGCGTCGGCCGCGGCTCGACCGCCGTCACCTTGCCCGACACCGAGGCGTGCACGGGGGCGGAAACGAACCGCCGCGGGTTCGAGGGGTCGGGCTCGCCGACCAGTTGCCCCTTGCGCACCGCGTCGCCCTTCTTCACTGTGGGCACGCACGGCACGCCCAGGTGCTGGCTCATCGGCAGCGTGGCCTCGGCTGGCGGAGGCAGCGGCTGGATCGGGCTCCCCTTGGCGAATTCCTTGAAATCGTGCGGGTGGATGCCCCCGCGGAAGGTATTCATCTCGTCCTCGTCCTTCGGCCCTCGTCCTCGGTTCAGCGCAAGGCGCGCCGGATTTGGCGGACCGCCTGGCGGATGCGGTTTTCGTTCTCGACGAGGGCGATGCGCAGATAGCCTTCGCCGGCCTCGCCGAAGCCGCGGCCTGGGGCCACAGCCACCTCCGCGTCGCGCATCAGCTTGAGAGCGAACTCGATCGAGCCCATCTCCCGGTGGGCCTCGGGAATGGGCGCCCAGACGAACATCGTGGCCTTGGGCGGCGTGATGCGCCAGCCGATGCGGTTCAGCCCCTCGCACAGGCAGTCGCGGCGGCGCTGGTACACCATCGCCTGCTCTCGCGCCTGCTCGTCGCAGTGCCGCATGGCGATGATCGCGGCGATCTGGATCGCCTGGAAGATGCCGTAGTCATAGTAGCCCTTGATCTTCGCCAGCGCCCGCACCATCTCGGGGTGCCCCGCGCAGAAGCCCATGCGCCAGCCGGCCATGCTGTACTGCTTCGACATCGTGGTGAACTCGCAGCCCACCTCCTTCGCCCCACGGGCCTGGAGGAAGCTGGGCGCACGGTAGCCGTCGAACACGGTTTCCCCATAGGCCAGGTCGCTGATGACCAGCAGGCCAAAGCGCTTGGCGAGCCGCACCACCTCCTCGTAGAAGCCCAGCTCGACGCACATGGTCGAGGGGTTATTCGGGAAATTGAGCACCAGCACCTTGGGACGCGGGTGGATGCGTTCGAGCGCCCACACGATCTGGCGCAGGAACTCCCCCTGGTCCTCGTTCTGTGGGATGCTGATGACGCTGGCGCCCGCGAGGGCCACAGCGTAGACGTGGATGGGGTAAGCGGGGCTGGGCACGAGCGCCGTGTCGCCCGGGCCGAGCAGGGCCAGGCACAGGTGGGAGAAGCCCTCTTTCGAGCCGATCGTCGCGACCACTTCATTTTCGGGATCGAGGTCCACGCCCCACAGCTTCTGGTAGTGGAGAGCGGCCTCCCGGCGCAGGTTGTAGATGCCCGTGGAAACCGAATAGCGGTGGTTGCGGGGGTCGCGGGCCGCCTCGCACAGCTTCTCGATGATGGCCGGAGCCGGCGGGTCGTTCGGGTTCCCCATCGCCAGGTCAATCACATCGGCCCCGGCGCGGCGGAGTTGGTGCTTCAGCGCGTTGATCCGCCCGAACAGGTAAGGCGGGAGGCGTAGGAGGCGGCTTGCCACGGGTATCGTGTACTGCTCGGTCGTGTCTACGCGGACCGTGGCAGCCTGGTCGAGGATTTCGGCGGCTCTGCTGCGGCCGCCGCGTGGGTTGCTCGTGGCCATAGTGGCTCTGACGCCAAAGCCCCCCCTGAATCTTGACACAAATCGTCGGGATTATAGCACAGCGCCAGATGCCGATCAAATCGGCCTCATCCGCCGCGCAGGCCAGCGAGGGCTTTCGCGGCACATTCACGCACCTGCGGCACCGTGTCTTCCGTGAGCGCTGCTAACGCTTCCCTCACGCTGGACACCTCCTCGGGAAGTCGCCCCGCTGCCCGAACTGCCACGGAAGCTGCCTTGCCCAAGGCAGAGGCCGCGAGGCGCCGCACGTTCGGCTCCTCGCTCCCCGTGCATCGCACCAAGAACCCGAGGCCATGCTCGCCGCACAATTCGCCCGCGGCCCACACGGCTCGGCTTCGCAGACGCACGTCGGGGAGCTCATCATACAGCCGCTCCAGGCGCTCGGCGAGTTCACGCGGATGGATCAGACGCAGTTCCTCAACCAGCTCCTTCGCGCGTCCCCGCTCACACGCCAAGAGTTCCCAGACCGCCTTCTCCACTGCCTCGAGCAGCACATTGGGGCGTTCGCCCTCCCCTACCCTCTCCGAGGCAGGCTCCGGCTCTTCGGGTTCTTGAGCTTCGTCGCGGCAGGCGGCCAGGACCTGATTGCCCCTCTCCGCGAGGCGCAGCACAGGATAGCCGCTGCGGTTGTCGAGGTCGAGCAGTTTCTCTTCCACCATGCGGCGGACGACGTCCACGACCCTCTGGCGCTTGGCGCCAATGCAGCCGTAGACGGGCAACTGGTCGGCTCCGAGCCGTGAAGTCCATTCGGCCTGCGAGCCGGTGAGGGCTTCGGCAACCTTCGTCACGCCAACCGGCGTGCGAAACTCGGCGACGAACTGGAGGGCCGCTAGTCGGATCGCCGGCTCGTCGTCTGCCCCGTCGCCCGGCGGCGTTGGCCGCGGCGTCTGGAGCGGCTTGGCCGCGAGCGCGGAGAGATCAATCCGCGCGGCTTCCTCCTGGCCAAGCCGCGTCAAGCCGAGCACCGGCCGGTCGCCACCCTCGCACACCAGGTAGCCCTCGGCCAGGAGGCGGGCGATGACCTTCTTCACGGCATCGGGCTTGGCGGAGACGACGCCGTAGGCCGCATTGGCCGTGAGACCCCACTGGATGAGCTCCTTCGCCCGCGAGCCGGTGACGACCTGTGCCACGCGCGTGGCCCCCAGGGGGAACCGGAGGTCGTTCACACACGCCAGGACGGCCATCGCGATCTGCGGTTGGTCGAGCAGCACGCCGCCAGGCACCCGCTCGCCCGGCTTTGCCGCCTCGCAGCGGTCACAGACCCCGCAACGCAGGTCGGACTTCTCACCGAAGTACTCGACAATGAAGCGGCGGCGGCATTTCGAGGTATAGATGTAGCTCTCCATCGCCGCCAGCTTCTCTTCCTCGAGGCGGCGGAGGAAGTCCTGGCGCTCCCAGTCAATCGGCACCTTCGCAAACGGAGGCGGGGGCTCGGCGAGTTTCTCCACGCCTCGGCCGCGGAAGGGCGGCTCGTAGCGGATGCGCCCCTCCTTGTCCAGGGTCACCAGGGCGCGCCGCACCTGCTCGCCCGATAGCCCCGAGGCCCCGGCCACCTGGCCGATCTCCACCTCGTAGTCGCCCGGCGTCTCCAGGTCGGCGGCGACGGAGAGGGCTTCGAGCACACGCCGCTGGAGCGGGCCACGAATCTCGGCGAGAATCTCTGCGGCCGGGCGGCTCGTGCGCACCAGTGCTGTCGCGTCGCCCGTCAGCGCCCGCGTCATCCCCGCACCGTCCAAGAGCCGCACCGCCGACCCCACATGCCCATCCTTCAGGTCCCCCCCGCACGCCTCAGCGATCTCCTTGTAGGTCAGCAGCACCGGGTTCTCTTCGATGGCCCACAGCGTCTCGTAAACGTCCTCCACCTGCTCCCGCGTGGGATAGTTGATGTCAATGAAGAACTCGCGGAGCATTCGGTCGCCCGGCGAATAGAGCAGCGTGCAGCGGGCGGGCAGGCCATCGCGGCCGGCGCGGCCGATCTCCTGATAGTAGCCCTCGACCGAGGCGGGGTACTGGTAGTGGACGACGAACCGCACGTCGCGCTTGTCAATGCCCATTCCAAAGGCGATGGTGGCGACGATGGCGCGGGCCTTGCCGGCGAGGAATGCCTCCTGCGCGGTGGAACGCTCGTCGCTCTCCTGTCCCGCGTGGTAGGCCAGAGCGGTCGGCTCGACCTCCTTCAGCCGCTCGGCCAGGCCCTCGGCCTGCTTGCGGGTGCCCACGTAGATGATGCCGCAGCCGCGCTCGTCGTGGAGGAAATGGCGGAGGAACTCGTCCTTCGCCTCCTCGCCGCTCGTGTGGACCACGCTGGGGATGAGGTTCGGGCGGTCGAAGCCGTGGACGTGGATGTCCACCTCCTCGGGCCTCAGGCCGAGCGATTCCACGATGTCGCTTTGAACGCGCGGTGTGGCCGTGGCCGTAAGCGCCGTCACTCGCGGCGTGCCCATCTGTTCTCGGAACTGCTTGAGGCGGCGGTAGTCGGGGCGGAAGTCATGGCCCCACTGCGAGATGCAATGAGCCTCGTCTACCGCCATTCGCGTCACGCGCACCCGCCGCAGCATGTCGCAGAACGCCGCGTTGCGCATCCGCTCGGGCGCCACGTAGAGCAGGCGGTACTCGCCGCGCAGGCAGCGGCCCAAGCGCTCCCGCTGCTCCTCCAGGCCCAGGCTCGAGTTCACGAACGTGGCCGGAATCCGCCGCCGCCGCAACTCGTCCACCTGGTCCTTCATCAGCGCGATGAGGGGAGAGACGACCACCGTCAGGCCGTCGCCGAGGAGCGCGGGCAACTGATAGACGAGCGACTTGCCGCTCCCCGTGGGCATCACGACGAGCAGGCTGCGCCCCGCGAGCACCGAGCGCAGCGCCTCCTCTTGCCCCGGCAGGAAGCGGCTGTGCCCGAACCGCTCGCGCAGCACCCTCTCCGCCCGCTCTATCTCACGCGCATCCACAGCGGCGGGCGTTGCCATCATCGTCCTGCTCCAGGGATGGCGTCGCTGTAGCGGCCGGCCTCGTGGGCGCCGGCACCTACGCGATGTCCTCGACCCACACCACGCACTCTCTGAACGGCGTGGCCCTTATCGCGTCGTAGAAGCGGCGGTCCGCGGTGACCATGCGCTCGCCAAGGAGGTCCCCCAACGCCAGGTAGAGGCAATCGTAGGGGCTTCGCCGCACCAGCTTCGCCAACTGGTACGTCGCGTCCAGAAGCAGCGATTGGGGGTAGAAGAGAATGCGTGAGCGCCGCACAGCCGCTCTGATCTCCTCCGCGTCCACGATGTACAGGCTCATCGCTCGCGGTCCTCCCGAATCAGCTCCGCGCTATCGTCGAACTTGCGGTCCCCGAACCTGGCACGGATCCTGTCCGCGAGTTCCAGAGCCGTCTCCATGTCCACCCGGGACGCCTGCCGGAGGATCATCTTGATCTCGGACTGGAGTGAGCGCCCATTGTGCTCGGCCTGCCTCCTCAGCCGTTTGATGATCTCCTCATCAATGCCCCGAATCACGATCTGCGCCATAGCTCGACTCCTTCTTCACAAGCTGCCTACGCACATGATACCGACCATGAGGCGGATGTCAACCCTGCGTTGCCTCGCCGCAAATCAGGGATTGGCTCGCGCGATGTCCTCTTCGCTCAGGATGCCGCCGTTCTGGCGGAGGGCGGCCTGGAGCCTCGCCACGTCGAGCCGCCGCGGCGTCACGCCATCCTGGAGCGACAGGGCGGCTGCCGTCCCCGCGGCCTCGCCCGTGCCTATGCACTGCACCATCACGCGGGTGGAGCCGAGGGCGACGTGGGTGACGCTGATGCACCGCCCCGCCACGAGCAGGTTCTCGACGCCACGCGGCACGAGCACGCGATACGGGATGTGGTACCGGAACCCCTTCGGCGGGCGCCACGTCGTCGAGTCCATCCCCGGCCCGTCTATGTGATGGATGTCAATGAAGAACGAGCCGTAGCAGATGTTGTCGGGGAACTGCCGCTGGGCCATCAGGTCCTGCTCGGCGAGCACGTAGTCGCCCATCGCCCGCCGCGATTCGCGGATGCCGATGGTGTTCGGCGTCGAGACCATGTAGCACTTCTCCATCCCTGGCACGTACTTGCGGAAGACGTCAATCGAGTGCCAGGCCTGGCGGCGGGCCTCCATCGTCGCTGCCGTGAGGTCCTCGGCCTTCGTGGAATCCACGCCCGTGACGTGCGTGAAGTTGATGCCCACCTGGTCGGGGCGGGTGGGGGTCCACCAGAAGCCCATGATGACCTTCTGGAACGGCTCCATATCGCCCTTGCGTTGTGCTTCGGCCCAGACCTCTTCCATGTTGTAACTCGTCCGCCACTTCTCCACGCGGGGCCAGTCCACGCCGCCGATGGTGAACATCAGGGTCACGGGCTGGCACTTCTCGTCGCCCGGCCGCCCCTTCTCGCAGGGGCAGCCGGCCGTGAACGCCACGTCGGCGTCGCCCGTGCAGTCCACCACCCGCTTCGCCCGAATAACCTGTCGCCCACCCTTGTTCTGGATGACCGCCCCCGTAATCGCCCCGTCCTCGACAACCGCCTCGCAGAAGAACGTGTAGTAGAGGACGCCGAGTCCATTCTCCTTCGCCATCTTGTCGAGGATGAGTTTCAGCCCCTCGACCTCGAACCAGATGCCGTGGGGGCTTCGGATGCCGAAGCCCTCGCGGGCCACGCGGTCGGCGATCTCGTGGGCGATTCCGCCCACGATGCGGCGCTCGCCCTGCCATTCGCTGAAGATCGAGATGTGGCCGTGCCCGCCAGCCGTCGCCACGCCCCCGAGGCAGTTGAACTGCTCGACCACCAGCGTCTTGGCTCCCTGCCTTGCCGCCGCAATCGCCGCCCCCACTCCCGCCGGCCCCCCGCCGACGACCAACACGTCCACGTCCCGCGCGATGGCCGGACATTCCAGTTGCCGGTCTCGTGTCACTTGGGAACTCCTAGTTCAGAGGCCGTCTTCGCGCCGTGGCTGCGGAGCAGCAGGACCCGCTTATCCCCGGGGTCGGCCCACTGCAAGTGGTAATCCAGCGCCGTCATCCCGTGCTTGTCCAGAGAGTTGATGTTCTTCGCGTGCGGAACCAGCAATGTCAGCATTCCCAGGTCTCTCGTGCGGTACAGGGGAGTGGTCCCATCTTCCGTGGCAGGCAGATCAACCTCCGCCCCAGATGCGAGGAGCAGTTGGACCACTCGCTTATTGTGCGGGAAGTGCAGCGCCGTTCTCCCATCCTTGTCCCGAGCGTTCACGTCGGCCCCGCATTGGATCAGGTACTCGATGACGTCGTATGCCCTGGCGTCAGGATTCCACTGGTTTGCCAACCACAGGGCGACTCCGAGCGGGGTATCGCCGGTCGGATTCGTGCCGTCTCCAACCACTGCGTTGGGGGACAGCTCAGAGGGCACCAACCGCCGAATGGCGTCCAGGTCAAGCTGGCGGATCGCCTCAAGCAGGCGGCGCGCCGGTGTCATGGCTGGAGGCGGCTCGACCCTTTCCTGGGAGCAGGATTGCAGCGACAAGGAGCATGGAACGAGTGCGATCGCCAGACTCGTTCTCGGGAGCATCCGGAGCATGGGCTGCCCTCAATGTACATGCGCGAGGCCGGTGGAATTGTGGAGTTCGACGGCGCGGAGGGTGGCAGGGCGGTCGGATTCGGTCATGTCGAGGATGACCTTGCGAGACGAACAGGGGCACCTCTCATTGTCCCTCTTGTCCTTACCGGTCAGGGCTGCGCCTGGGCCTCAAGGGACTCGGCGAGCCAGCGGGTGGCGAGGTCGGAAGGGGTGCAGCCGGAACGGCGAGCGACGCGGCGGAGCTTGCGGGCGACCCGCTCATCCACGGGGATGGCGACGAGTCCGCGCTCAGGCCGGAGGTCCGCGATGCGCTTGTCGCCCTCGAAGATGCCGTCCTCCTCGAGGTAGCCGGCGTCCAGGAGGTCCGCCGGGTCCTGCTTCTCGTAGTAGGCCGCCTTGGCCTTGTCGGAGGCGCTTTCCGGAGGCGGAGGCGCGACCCTGGTTCTCTCACTCAAGCCCATGTTGCCTCATCCTCCTGCACGCCATGTCCCGCCAGGTTCGCGGCGTGGCACCGTATGGGCTTCACTGCCCCGCCCGTCCTTTCCACGAGGATTATACCACAGCGTCGTGGGCATGACAATCAACTTGCCGCGAGCGCCGAGGCAGACTATCGCCCGCGTGGATTCCATTCGGTGTCAATCAGCAGCCGGGTGCCGGCGATGTCGCGCCAGTCGTAGAGCTTGAAGTTCTGGTTCCCGCCCTTGTTGTTGCCGTCCTGCACGATGAGGAAGCCGGCGGGGAATTGGGCCGACGTGGGGCGATTGGTCACGGCGATGCCGTCAGTGTCGCTCACGTCGTCAATCCGCCCCTCCTTCGGGTCAATGGTGAGCACGTAGCGGTTGTCGCCCTCGCGGGTGTAGACGATGAAGGTGTTGTTGCCCTGGCTGGAGGCGATGAGGTAGCCCTTTCCGCCCGTGGCGCCGTAGATGGCCAGGCCCTCGACGTCGCGGGTGAGGCCATGCTCGCCGACCTTCGCCACGCGGGTCGCGCGGTCGCCGCCGTCGGGTTCCGCGGCGAACTTCCAGATGCCCACGCGCTCCTCGCCGACGTAGAGGAAGCCCAGCTCATCGTCCGCCACACAGCCCTCGACAGTTGAGGACAGCTTCAGTTCGCGCACCTTGGCCGCCTTGACCGTGCCCTCACCCGCATCCAGGAGTTCGTGCTGCTCGATCCGCCCCGCCCTGTCCACGGTGAAGAAGAATGCCTTGCCCGTCTTCGCGCTGCGGTAGGTGCAGATGCCGTAGGGCGTTCCGCCGCCGAACACGGGCAGCGTGTCGCCGGAGGTGACATCGGCCAGCGTGCAGGTCTCGGCGTCTATCCGCCACACCTTCACGCCGGTGGACTTGGACGCCCGTGTGGACGCCACGGCCAGGTCCACCACGCGGCCACCCAGCTTGAAGCCATAGAGCACGTCCACGTTGTTCGGGCGGCAGTGGTCTGATACGCGTTGGCGTTCGTGGCCGTCCATCCCGTAGACGTGCAGTGCGCCTTGCTTATCAGTACCGAGGATCAGGCTCTTGGCGGGGTCGGTCGGGTGGAGCCAGATGGCCGGGTCGTCGGCCGCGTCGCCGCGATGAGGCATTGGGTCAGTCGCCAGCTTCGCCTCGGGCCGGACAATGTCGGCCTGCGCAGCAAGCGAGCTCCCCGCTGCGAGGCAGATCACCCCCATCACATGCACGAGGAAAGAACGACTCATCGTGTGCATCCTGGGTTCCTTCCGGCAACGGGGCTCCCGCGTCGGCTCAGTGCTGGCTGAAGAACTGGGCAGGATCGTAGAACAAAGCGAACCACACTGCCTGGAAGGGCAGGGTCACGAGGTCCGCGGCCGCAGCCGCCGGAACCAACGGGTAGTACCACCAGGCATAGTAGTCCGAAAGAGGAAGCTGGATCCCCTGCTTCAGCACCGTTCCGTCCTCCCTCGCCAGGACCGCCACGGCTTCTGCGGAAGGCGTGTAGCCCAGGAGCCACGGCCAGGCCGCCACCCACGCTCGGAAGGTGAGCCGAGGGGGCCGGTAGCCCTCCTGTGTGATCCGCCAGCAGACCGCAATGCGGGCGCCGGAGGGGAGCGAAGGCGTGTCGCCCTCGAATCTCAGGCGGATTGCCGGGACGGGCACCGCATCCTTCGGAATCGCGCTCGGGGGCTGCTCTTTGCGGTCGGACTGGAAGAACTCTTCGGGCGTGATCGCCCATTTCGACGTCTCCGGCGTCGCCGCGGCCTTCCTGAGATTCTCAAACGAGAACCACATCAGCCTCTCCCTGGGCCGGCCGCCACCCGTTTCAGTGTAGACTACCCCAAGTTCCTCATTGTACGTGCAGGCGCGGCGGATGCCCGCGAACGCCCGGTAGCGAAAAGCCTGGCCTTCGAGCCAATCGCTCGCGCAGCCGCTGAGGAGCAACATCGCCGCACAAGGTCCTGCGGCCATCAGGACACTGCCCTTGCCGCCCATCCGTCGGCCCTCCTGGCCTTGGATACGCTCCCCCGGTGATTCTACGCCGCCACGCCGCGTTGTCAACCCAGAGCGGATATGAGACCGCACCCCTCCCGAAGGTTCAATACCTTCGGGAGGGTAGTCGGGTCTCCGCCGGCGCCGGCTGCCTGGGAAGTTACCCTCCCGCAGGTGTTGGAACCTGCGGGAGGGCAAGGGGTGCTCAGTGCTGGTGGGCGAGACCGGCGGAGTTGTGGAGTTCGACGGCGCGGAGGGTGGCGGGGCGGTCGGATTCGGTGACTTCGAGGATGACTCTGCGGGCGGCGACGAGGGGGAAGCGGGCGATGGCTTTGTGGCCGACGTTGCGGCCTTCGTGGAGGGTGATCGGCTTGCCGCCGTGGCTCGACTGGAAGCGGATGGCGAAGCGGCGAATCGCCTCGCCCTTGGCGAGGTCTTCTTGAAGGATGACGTGGTCAAGGTAGAGGGGGTCCTTGGCGGCGTATTCCCAGCCGGCCTCAGTGACGGTGCCGTCGGCGAGGGTGGCGATGGGCTTACCAAAGCGGCGGCGGATTTCGGCTCCGAATTCGAGCAGGCGGGCACGGTCGACGTCGGGCAGCAGGCCGCGGCGGTCGGGGCCGATGTTGATGAGGAGGTTTGCTCCGCGGCCGACTGACAGGTAGTAGAGGCCCATCAGCTCTTCGAGGGGCTTGACGGTGTGTTCGTCGGCCTCCTCGTAGAACCAGTTGCGCCAGCGCATCATGCAGTCGCACTCGGCGGGCAGCCAGCGGAACATTGCGGAGTTGTTCAACTCCGCAATGTTTACAGGCACACGACAAACGTCCACGGTGTTCCAGTTCGGGAGGTCGGCGATGCCGCTCTCGTTGCCCACCCAGCGGAAGTCGGGGTCGCCCATGTTGAAGATGAGGAGGCCCGGCTGCATGCGGCGGATTTCGCGGACGATGCGCGGCCAGTCGTAGGTGTGGCCCTCCGAGCCACAGCCATCGAACCACAGGATGTCTATCGCCCCGTAGTTTGTGAGCAGCTCGCTGATCTGGTTGAGGAAGTGCTCGTCGTAGGCTGCGGGGTCATTGAACTTCGGGTTGCCCCACTCGGCGGGCGAGTAGTAGAGGCCGGTCTTCAGGCCGTGGCGGCGGCAGGCGTCGGTGAACTCGCGGACCACGTCCCCCTTGCCCTCCCTCCACGGGGTCTGGCCGACGCTGTAGTTGGAGAAGCGGGACGGCCAGTTGGCGAAGCCGTCGTGGTGCTTGCAGACGAGGACGGCGTAGTTCATCCCCGCCCGCTTGGCGGAGGCGAGCCAGTTGTCGCAGTTGAGGCCGGCGGGGCAGAAGGCGTCCGGCGGCATCGGCTTGCCGTCCCAGTCGCGGTGGCCCTCGTAGAACGTGCGGATGCCGAAGTGGAAGAAGACGCCCATCTCCCAGTCCTGGAACTCGAGCTGTCGGGGCGTGGGGAGGGCGGTGGGGAGGAAGGCGGGAATAGCGGACAAGTGGGGCTCCTGGCTGAGCCTGATGCAACGGATAGGACGGATAGGACCGATAGGACGTGCGCGGCAATCGTAGCGGATTGGCGGGCGGAGGGCAAGTGGGCCATGCGGCAGGCCCGCCGGGAAGCAAGTTGGCACCCTTTCGGGGGCGCGTGGGGAAATGGGAATGCGCTTGCGCGGACCGTAACCCTTCTAGGCTGAGTGGGTTGTGGAGTCCGCGGTCTCCACCGGTCCACCTTCTACAGGGTGCCAGATCAAGGGGCGGAGGGATTGGCGGCCTGTCCGGTCGTTCAGCGCCTCTGGGGGGCGGAGTTCCGCGCTCTTCGAGTATGGCCCCCAGTTCTGGTGACACGCACCGGCCCCCCTCTCGCTCCGCTGGTTGTCCAAAGCGGTGACTTCGTCACCGCACTCCATAGTCCTTGTCGTGACAGGGTAGGCCGCATTTGCCCGGCGCCCATCCTGGAAACAGAGAGGAATATGGAGTGCGGCGCCCCTGCCTGCTGGCAGGCAGGGGCGCCCATTGCCGGCAATGGGTTCCCGCTTTGGATGCGCGGCGCAGCCGCAAGCACACAGGCCGCACAATGACCAGAACTGGGCGCCATACTCGCGCTCTTCGGATTGTTTGACTTTTCACAGAGGCACACCTATACTCATGTCTTGCGTGCCAATTGCCGAAGGAGCGAGGCTCAGCGTGGACACCAAGACCTGCTACGTGGGGCTGGTGGGGTTCGGGACCGTCGGGGGCGGGGTGGCAAAGATCCTGCTCACCGACGCGGGGAAGCTGCGGGCGAAGACTGGCATCCAGATCGTGCTGAGGCGCATCTGCGACGTTGACCTGACGCGGGACCGCGGCGTGCGGGTGCCGGAGGGGGTGCTGACGAACGACCTCGACGCGGTGCTGAAGGATCCCGAGATCGAGGTGGTGGTCGAGCTGGTGGGCGGGACGACGGTGGCCAAGGAGATCACGCTGCGGGCCATCGCGGCGGGGAAGCGGGTGGTGACGGCGAACAAGGCGCTGCTGGCGGAGCACGGGCGCGAGCTGTTCCGCGCGGCGCGCGAGCGGGGCGTCTCCATCTCCTTCGAGGCGAGCGTGGGCGGCGGCATCCCCATCATCGCCGCGCTGCGCGATGGGCTGATCGCCAACGACATCGAGTCGATCATGGGCATCGTGAACGGCACGTGCAACTACATCCTCACGCGCATGAGCGTGGCGGGGGCCACATATGAGCAGGCGCTGGCCGAGGCCCAGAGCCACGGGTATGCCGAGCGAGACCCGCGCTTCGACGTGGAAGGGATTGACTCGGCCCACAAGCTGGCGATCCTGGCCGCGCTCGGCTTCGCCGCGGATTTCCATTACCCGGACATCTACGTGGAGGGCATCACGAGGCTCGAGCCGATTGACATCGCCTTCGCGGCCGAGTTCGGCTACGCGCTCAAGCTGCTCGCCATCGGCAAACGGGTGAACGCCGAGTTGGAGCTTCGGGTGCACCCGACGCTGCTGCCGAACGAGCACCCGCTGGCCGCGGTGCACGACGTGTTCAACGGCATCTTCGTGCGCGGCAGCGCCGTGGGCGACACGATGTTCTACGGCCGCGGCGCCGGCCAGATGCCGACGGCGAGCGCCATCGTGTCGGACATCGTGGACATACTCCTGGGGAAGGCGAAGCACACGTTTGAGCGGCTGCGCCTGTTCCCAGGCCGCACCGAGAGCCTGCGCGTGCGGAGCATCGAGGAGAGCGAGTCGCGCTACTACCTGCGCTTCGCGGCGGTGGACCGCCCCGGGGTGCTGGCCAAGATCGCCGGCGAGTTCGGGCGGCACGACATCAGCATCGCCTCGGTGCTCCAGAAGGAGCGT
>VGYV01000093.1 GCA_016872855.1 Planctomycetota bacterium | reverse complement strand
CAAGGACTTACGCCGAAATACACCTGTGCCGGCGCTGGATCGCCAGCTGCTCGCGCCGACCGACAACCACAACCCCTGGGGGCTACCCACAAAGAACCCCGAAGCGGCATAAAGATTTGACACCTCCTACCCACCTCCTACCTCTCGTTTCGCAGTCCACCACGAGGAACATCACCTCCCCCGGAAACTCGGAAGTATGGGGCTGTCAAAGTGCTGTTCGGCGCGGGAGTTGCTCTTTCACGCGAGTGTAGCATAGGCGGCTACGTGGTGCAAGCTCGCCCCAGCAATCCGCGGAACACCAGACTCGATTGTCCCGCACGGCTTCGGTGCTTGACACCCATAAGGGCTTGCTGGCGAATGACTTAGGTGCGATTTGGGCCTGAATTGAGGCAGATGTCGCCTGGCATGGGCCATGGCCCTTTGGTTCTCCCATGCCGCTGACGTGCCAGTTGGCACCCTGTGGCAGGCGGGAGAGGCATGGGCATGCGCCATAAGTCCATGCTTGGCAAAGACTTGAGCGCATGGACCCCTGGCCTACAGGGTGCCAAGTCCGGGGGCGGGGGGATTGGCACCCTGTAGAGTGCTTCCCGTCGCGAGCCAGTGGCTGCCCCCTGCCACCCGCCGGCGGCGGGCCGAGCCTGCGGGACAAGGTCAGTAGATCTCGACGTCGCGGAGGAGGGAGATGGAGATGATCTCGGCGGTTCGGACTTTGGCGGCGCGGCGGTTGGTGCGGATGCCGAGCTTGTGGCTCTCCATGATGTAGTGGTCTTTGGTGGAGGAGGCGTCAGAGGTGTCGTGAACGTCCACGTTCTCGAGGGTGAGGCAGTCGGGACCGATGGCGGTGAGGGTGCCGAGGATGATGTAGGTGGAGCGGGTGTCGAGGACGACTTGTTGGCCGAGGTAGGGTTCGAAGCCGGCGGGCTGTGGGGTGTTGACCATTGGCTGTGCCACGTCGGAGAGCGAGTGGGGCTATGGCTCGATGAGCTTTTCGATGGCGTCGGCGATGCGGCGGTGGGCCGCTTCGTTGGGGGTGTTGAGGAAGATGTCCTGGGCGTCGGGGGCGGCGTAGAGGGCCTTGAGCCAGTCGTCCTGGCCCTGGGTGAAGAGGAGGTCGAGGTTGAGGAACTGGACGTGGTGTTCGCGGGCGAGCTTGGCGACGGCGTCGGTGTAGAGTCGGGAGATGCGGACGTTGCGGGCGCAGGGGGGCGGGGAGACGAGGATGACTTTGATGGGCTTGCCCGTGGCGCGGACGGCGTCAATCATGAGGTCGAAGGAGCGGGTGAAGTCGCGGTCGCCGACGGCTTGGTGGACGTCGGCGAGGCCGGGGCAGATGACGACGAAGTCGGGGAGTGGCTCCAGGGCGCGGAGGGTGCGGGCGAAGAGGATGGCGTCGGCGATGGTTGGGAGGAGGCCGGTGGAGCGCTCGACGAAGGAGAATGGGCGGTTGGCGGCCTTGAGGCGGGCGGCGAGGAGGGTCACGTAGTCGGGGAACTCCTTGCCTTGGGCGACGGGGGGCTTCATGCAGTCGCCGAAGAGGAGGACGCTTCGGCGGCGGGTGAAGAGTTTTTCGCGGGCGAAGCGGCTGAAGACGTGCTGGAGATGTCGGTCGGCGTCTTCGGTTTCGGTGGAGATCATGACGCGGCGGCCCTGGTAGTCGTGGAGGGCGCCGAGGCCGCGCTGGAGGAGATTGAGGTCGCACTCGGCCACGGGCTTCCAGTCGGCGAGTGAGCCCTTGAAGAGGGGGGTCGTGGCGGGCTGCTTGGGGGCCGGGGCCTTGGGGTCGGACGGGCCTTGGGGCGCGATGCGGGTGAGGGAGATGTCGCGGAGGGCGACCTGTGCGTTGAGGGCGGCGTGGATGCCGAAGGGCTTGAGGGGGTCGAAGGCGAGTGGGAGAGCGGTCTGTGCGGCGGCGCGTGGGACGTCGGTGACTTTGCGGTCGTCGAGCCAGGCCTCGACTCTGGCCTCGGTGACGCGGAGGCGGAGCTGGTACCAGCGGTCGGCGTCGAACGAGGCGTCCCAGGCGCGGGGCCGGAGGGTGCAGAGTGCGGAGCCGACGGGGAATGTGAGGAGGCAGAGGTCGCGGCCGGCGCGGCGCTGGGCGTGGAGGGTGACCTCGTAGTTGATGGTGGGGAAGTGGCCGGTGTAGGCGATGCCGGTGTATGGGCCGCCAGGGCCGAGGATGGCCGCGGTGCCGTCGAGTGCGACTTCGCCTCGGCGCGCGAGGTCGGCGAAGGGGATGGCGCGGGCGGCGGCGTCGAGGACGCGTTGGCCGCCGAGCAGGATGTCGAGTTCGAGCAGCGCGGTCTTGTCCTCCAACTGCTTCATGTCGACGGGGAGGATGCAGAAGTTCTCGTTTTGTCCCTCGATGAGGAGGTCCTGGTTGACGATGAGCTGGCGGTCGTCGCGGCTTTCGAGGCGACCTGTGGCGCGGACGATGACGGGGCTGAAGCCAGTGTTTCGGAGTCGGATGGCGACGCTGGTGCGCTCGTCGAAGTAGACGATGTTGGCGAAGCTGACGATGTCGAGGGAGAGGTTGAGCTTCTCGCTGGGGCGGAGTTCGATGTGGGCGGTCATGCGGTATTCGCCGGCCGGCTTGTTGTCGCGGGAGGCCTGGAGAGAGACGGGGAAGGACGCTGCGGCGCCGGAGGCGGGGATTTCGTAGAGGTGGCCTGGGGCCTGGCCGGAGCCTGTGGCGCCATCGCCGAAGTCCCAGCGGAACGCCGTGGCATCGGCGTCCGCGCCGGGCGGGAGGAGGGCGCGGAACTGGACGAATTGGAAGCGCTTGCCGGTGGGTGAAAGGACGGAGAGGGGGGCCGGCTCGTAGTTGAAGCAGGTCAGGCCGCGCTGGCCGCGGGTGTCGAAGCCGACGACTTCGGCCTCGACGCGGTTGAGGTAGAAGCTGGCGGGCACGGCGGAGATGGTGGTGGCGGTGATGGGCTGCCAGCCGAGGCGGGTGTTGTAGGCCTTGCCCGACTCGACGGCGCAGAGGAGGAGGTGGTGGTAGCCCTTGTCGAGCTGGATTTTGCCGCGGTGCTCGAAGTTGCCGGCGACCTGGTAGAAGAAGCCGGCGCGCTGGGCCATCATCTTGCCGTCCACGAAGAGGTAGGCCGGGGCGCTCGAGTCCACTGAGAAGCGGTAGAGGCCGGGGATGTCGCAGCGGAAGTAGCTCTCGTAGGCGCTGATGTGGTAGTACTCGTAGTCGAGGGGGTTGCCGGGGCTGTTGATGACGGTGAGGGGGCGGGAGCCTGCGTAGGTAGGGTCGTTGCGCATGGCGGCGGCGAGGAGGTCCACCGGGAGGCGGCGATAGGTGCCGCGGGCCTCCTCGATGGTGCCGAGGAACTGGCCGTCGGTGATGCGCCAGCCGTAGAGCGCGATGCGGGCCGAGGGGGGCGTCCAGGTCGGGGCCTCGCCTTCGGGCTTGGGGTTCCCGTAGTAGATGTAGTAGTCGGCGGAGGTCACGACGGCGGATTCGATGGCAATGCCCTGGGCGATGTTGGGGGTAGTCTTCTCGACGACGCGGGCGGTGGAGGACTTGGCCTCGACGGCCTCGACCTCGAGCGTGGCGATGCGGACGGCTCCGGCGAGGGCGTAGAAGCGGGTGCCCGGTGTGACGGCCTTGTCACGGCCGACGCTGAGGGTGACCGTCTTCGTGCCGTCCTGGATGGGTGTGGCGAGCTGGCCCGTGATCGTGCGGCGGGCTGGGAAGGTGACGCGGACGAGGCCGCGGCTGTCGGGGTCCTCGGCGACGCAAGGGAGGAGGTTGCCGCCGCTGTCCACGACGCGGATTTCGCGTGCGGCGCTGGCCGCGAGCTTCACCTCGCACTGGATGGTGGCCTGGACGGCCACCAGGTCGTCGGTGCCTGCGGCGGGGGGGCGGTAGCGGAAGCCCAGGGGCTCGGCGGGGGCGAGGCGGACCTGGACGCGCTTGCGGTGGGACCAGGCTGGGTGCCACCAGTCATCTTCGCCAGCCGCTACGTTGCCGCTGGGCCATAGGGCGGCGCCAATGGCGAGCGCGAGGGCGAGCCGGGCCATTGCCGATTGCTGAATGCCGATTGCCGATTGCGCAGTCTGAAATCGGAAATCGGAAATCGGAAATCGGAAATGTCTGTTCATGGCGCCCCTCCTTCGCGGCTCTTGGCCGATGCGTCCAGCCCGTGCATGGTTTTCTCCCACTTGAAGGGGTTCCAGAAGAGCTGGAGGAAGCCCTTCCAGGCGCCGAGGCTGATGAGGACCCAGTAGAAGGGGGAGAAGATGGCGTGGGGGATCAGGCGGTAGTGCCCTCGGCGGATGCAGGCCCACACGTGCATGAGGATGAAGAGGAAGTTGGCGAGAAAGAGCGCGACGGTGATGAAGAAGAAGACCTGTGACCAGGTGTTCCAGAAGGGGTTGCCGCGCGGGTCGTCGAACCACATCTGCCACACCCAGGGGCCGTCCCAGTCCAGCCACCGGTCCCACGGCCATTCGCCGGGCTGGAAGGTGGCCTGGAAGGCCCGCGTGGCCTCCCACGACCAGCCGCTGAGGGCCAGGTCGTGCATCCAGCAGGCCCCGTAGAAGAGCAGCAGCGTCCAGAAGATGGGGTTGAGGATGAGCATGAGGGAGAGGCCGCCGACCGAGGTGAGGAAGCCGAAGGTGCCTGCGAAGCCGAGGCGCCAGAAGGCCTTGAAGGGGTTGCGCATGTGGACGAGATGGGTCTGGATGTAGCCCTTGACCCAGCGGGAGCGCTGGCGCACCCAGTTCCACAGCCGCGAGTTCGCCTCCTCCCAGGTCGTCGAGTCGAGCACCTGGGTGCGGTAGCCCATCTTGTGGAGGCGGATGCCCAGGTCGCAGTCCTCAGCCACGTTGAAGGGGTCCCAGCCGCCGATGGCCTTCAGCACGTCGGTCTGGAAGTGGTTGGACGTGCCGCCGAGGGGGATGGGGCTGCCGAGGCGGTGGAGGCCGGGGAGGAAGAGGTCGAACCAGGTGCTGTACTCCATTGTGAACCACTTGGTCAGGAGGTTCTGGTCGGTGTTGTAGTAGTTGAGCTTGGCCTGGAGGCAGACGGTTCGGGAGCGGCGGAAGATGCGGGAGATGAAGCCCCTGGGTGTGTTGGCCCTTCGGAAGGCGACGATGGCCTTCTTGAGCTGGTCGTGCTCGGGACGGTCCTCGGCGTCGTAGATGACCAGGTATTCGCCCTTGGCGCGTTCGAGGCCGTGGTTGCAGGCCTTGGGCTTCGTCTTCGGCTTGCAGTCGGGCACGACGACCAGCTCGTAGTTTTCGGGCAGCTTGGCCTGGCGGCAGACCTCGAGCGTCCCCCGGTCATCCGCCTCGAGGAGCAGCTTCACGTCGAGTTTGTCCTGCGGGTAGTCGAGTCGGCGGATGTAGCGGATGATCTTGCTGGCGACCTCGGTCTCGTGGTAGAGCGGGACGAGGATGGTGTAGGTGGGCAACTCGTCGTCCTTGAGCGCCGCGATCTCCTCAGGGGTCACTTTGATCTCGCCGGCGCACAGGAGCGAGAGGACGACGGCGACGAGCTTGTAGAGGATGACGATGAGGTAGAGGGCACAGAAGAGGTGAAGGACGTGGAGGAAGCGGAGCACGTGGTAGTCGAGGAGCCAGAGGGCAGCGCAGAGGAGAGCGATGTACCAGAGCTTCTGATACCAGGCGACGACGCGGTTGGCCGCCTCGTTTGGGTGGCGGGCGGCGAAGTTGCGCACCGTATGGTCGGGGTGGGCCAGGCCGAACCGCCTGTCCCACCGTGCCCGAAGGAACTCCATGACCGGGAAGGCGAGGATGCGCAGCGGGATGAGGAGAGGCTGGATCGGCAGGTTCCACCAGCGGCATGGGAGGAAGAAGGCAGGCCGCGGCCCGGTGGGGCCGCCCTCGACGGGGGTGAGGGAGACTCGGACGATGGGCGCCCCGCCCTCTGGGGGGCGCTCGATGACGGAGGAGCCCGTGGCGGCGCCTCCCTCGGCAAGGTGGCGGGCCGGCGTGTCCTCGGTGGGCAACGAGAAACGCAGCAGCGTGTGCCCAGCGCGAATCACGTCCTCGTGCTGAAGGGGGATGATCGTGTGCACCCGCTCGTTGTTCAGATAGGTGCCATTGGCGCTGCCGAGGTCTTCGAGCAGATACTCGTTGCCGTCGTGAAAGATCGCGAAGTGAGCGCGGGAGGCCTGCTCGTCGAGCAGGATGAAATTCGCGTCGCTGCCGCGTCCGACCACGACGCGCGAGCTGGGCGGCAGGGTGAAGGGCGGGTCCGGCTCCGCCCTCGCGCCCGAGACCAGGAACAGCTTGGCAGGCATCGGGTCCCGTTTCCTCTCGCTATGCCGCGCGCCCGCGAGGTGCGGGCGACCGGCGGATTATACTGTTGCCCGCGCAGCAAGTCAAGGAAGGTCTTGCGATTGCGGGGGCGAGCGCTCCAGTCGTCGTCGTGGTCGTCGTCGTCCTCGTCCTCGAATGCCCAGGAACAGGGCCAAAGAGTGGATTCGACGACGACGACGAGGACGACGACGAACACGAGAGGCCGGGAGGCGAGACGTCCCGCGGCCCGCAGTGCCAGCCGGGGCGGCACAAAGCCCACACCAAATGGACCCCTAGCGCTCGGCGCTGGCCTGCGGACAACGTGTAACGGCACTGTAACTAGCCCGGAATCTCCTTGCGCTTGGCCCCGGGCGACGTATAATCCAGGTGGAGCAGGCGACAGGGCTCGCGGGGGCGGCCCGACCCGCCGAGACACAGGAGGTGTGCCATGAGGCGTCCCCGCACCCCAGCCCGCTGGTGGCCGCTCATGGGCCTGATGGCCATCCTGCCCGCCTGCGCGATGGCCGCGCAGAAGCCCGAAGCCGAGAAGCCGAAGCCCACCCCTCCCAAAGCCCAACTCACGCCCGAGGAGCAGGCGGCGCGCGACCTCATCGAGCGCTACAAGATAGAATCCAAGATCAAGCAGGACCAGGACCGCCACCGCGCCGAGCAGCATCTGAAGGCGGGCAAGGCGCACTTCGAGAACCAGGCGTGGAAGGCGGCCTACGACCAGTTCAAGGCTGCCGCCGCGCTCGACCCCACGAACAAGGATGCTCAGGAGCACCTGCGGAAGGCGGCCAGCCTGCTCGGCCTGAAGGAGGGCGGGGTGGGCCTCATTGACGCCGTGCTCCAGCAGGAGAAGGTCCGCAGGGAGGCCCAGCGCATCCAGCTCCTCAACCTTTTGGCCCAGGCGCGGGCCGCCTATGGGAAGGGGCAGTATGCCGAGGCTCTCGATCTGTATACCCGAGTGAAGGCCCTGGCGGAGTTCCTCGCGCCGCACCTGGACGCCGCGAAGGAGGCCGGCGAGGCCGAGCAGGGCGTGGGCAAGGCCAAGACCGGCATCGAGCAGGGGCGGAAGAGCGGCGAGGAGGAGCGGCGACGCCGCGCCATCGAGGAGTCGGAACGGCTCAAGAAGCAAGGTCAGAGCGGCCTGATCGAGCGGCAGGAGGCCCAGCTCGCCCAGGCACGCGCCCTTCTTGGGGAGCGCCGCTACAGCGAGGCGCGCAAGCTGGCCGCCGAGGTGCTGCGTCACGACCCCGCGAATGGCGAGGCGGCTGCTTTGCACGAGCGGACGGCGACGGCTGCCCGGGCCGAGACCGTGGACCGCGCCCTCCGCGCCCGCGCCGCCGAGACCGAACGCTGGGCACGGGACCTTGCCGCGCAAACCGTCCCGCAGAACGGCCTCCTCGCCATCTCCCCCCAACGCCTCGAGGAGCTTCGGACCCGCAAGGGCGACGCCTGGTTCGAGTCGGGCCGCCTGGAGCCCGAGCCCTGGGAGGCCCGCATCCGCGAAGCGCTGGAGCGGAAGATCTCGTTCGACTTCATCGAGACGCCGCTCAGCGACGTCGTGGCGTTCCTGGGGAGCCTGACCGAGGCGAGCATGGTGCTGGACACGGAGGCGGTGAAGGAGGGGATGCCGACCGTGAGCCTGCGGGTGCAGGACATGCGGCTCGAGGCGGCCCTGAACTGGCTGTGCAAGCTCGTTGGCCTCCGCTATGCCCTCCGCGACGAGGCCATCTTCATCTCCCGGCCCGAGCGCCTCTTCGACACCCCCGTGCTGCGGATGTACGACATCACCGACCTGACCATCGAGATCAAGAACTTCAAGGGCCGCCAGCGCGCCCTGACCACCGACAGCGGCCACGGGGTGGAGGACTTCTTCCGGGAGGAGGAGAAGGATGAAGAGCCGGAGAAGCCGATGTCGGGCAAGGAACTCATCGAGTTCCTCCAGCGCGTCGTCGCCCCCACGGGGCCTGAGGACGACGGGGGCCTCGACCGCCTTCACGACGCCCTGGGCCGGCCCCGCGAGGGCCGCGTCGGCAAGGGGCAGGAGCTGGTTGAGTTGATCGGCATCACGGTGGGCGGGCGGACCTTCCTGAGCGTGAGGACCAAGGAGTAAGCGGGATGGAGAAGGGGATGAATGGATGGATGAATGGATGGATGGATGAGCAAGGCGCGGCCGACCGCTCTGGCACTCATCCAACCATCCAATCCTCCAATCATCCCGCCTCCTGTTGCCCCGCAGGCCAGAGCTTCGCTAACCCATTGGGCAGGGGCATGTTGCATCGGGCAAAATGCACTTGCGCTGGCGTCGGGAAGTGGTATAATCCGTGCGCGCGGCCGGTGCGCCCACAGGGAGGGGTAGACGGCCGCCCGGAGGCCGCGCTAGGGCATGGAACGAGTGTACTTCGGCAGCAGCCCGCGGGCCGTCGCCACGTTCGTGTGCTACGTGGTCAATGGCACCGAGCAGCGGGCCAGAGAGCTGCTCGAACATGAACTGGAGCGGAGCCAGTTCGACCGGCGTGACCGGGACCTGACGACCGAGCTGGTCTACGGCGTGCTGCGGCGACGCGGCACGCTCGACTGCGTGCTCGAACGGTTCAGCCGTCGGCCGCTCCGAAAAGTCCAGCCGCGGGTGCTCGAAATCCTGCGGGTGGGCGCTTATCAATTGCTGTTCCTTGACAAGGTGCCTGCCCCGGCTGCGGTGAATGAGGCCGCTGAGACGGCCAAGCGGGTGAGCTCGCGGGGCGCCGTGGGCTTCGTCAACGGCTGCCTCCGCTCGCTCCACCGGGCCATCGCGGCGAAGGGCGAGGACGCTGGACGCGACCCCCGCCGAGCCGTGCCCGTGGCGGCAGGGGCCTGGTGCGTCTTCGACCGGCCCGTGCTGCCGGAGCCTAGCGGCGACGCGGCGGAGTACCTCGCCGCGGCCTACTCGCACCCGGCGTGGCTCGTGCGGCGCTGGGTCGCCCGCTTCGGCGAGGCGGCGACGCGGCAGGTCTGCGAGGCGGACAATGCCCACGCGGGCGTGGTCCTGCGGGTCAACCGCCTGCGGAGCACGCAGGAGAGCCTGGTGGCCGAGCTGGTGCGGGGGGGGCGCTGGGCGAGGCCCCTCGGCGACGGCCACGTGGCGCTCGACCACGTGGGCTCACTGGCCGATGTGGCGGCGCTGCGGGACGGCTTGTGCACGGTGCAGGGCGTGGCCACCTCGGCTGCGGCCCCCCTGCTGGCGCCGCACCCGGGCGAGCGGGTGCTCGACGTGTGCTCGGCGCCCGGCTCGAAGGCGTGCCAACTGGCCGAGCTGGCGAGGGGCGAGGCGGAAATCGTCGCCCTCGACCTCTCGCCCAGGCGGCTGCGGCTGGTGGCGGAGAACGTGGCCCGCCTCGGCGCCCGCACCGTGTGGCCCGTGGCGGGCGACGGCGCGAACTGCGAGCGGCTGTTCAGGGCCGAGTTCGACGCCGCTCTCGTGGACGTGCCGTGCTCGAACACCGGCGTGCTGTCGCGCCGCGTGGAGAGCCGGTGGCGGGTGACAGAGGCCAAGATTGCGGAGCTGGCCCTGCTACAGCTCCAACTGGCCGCATCGGCGGCAACTGTCGTGCGGCCCGGGGGCCGGCTGGTCTACAGCACGTGCAGCCTCGAGGAGGAGGAAAACGAAGGAGTGGTGAACGCCCTGTGTGCGGCGAAGCCGGAGTGGTCCCTGGCTGAGTCCAGGCTCTTCCTCCCGCCGCAGACGGGCGACGACGGCGGTTACGTGGCGCTCCTGCATCGTGCGGGGCGCACCTAGTTCGGGGGCTGGAAGCAACGCGGACGTGTGGAGGGAAAAGGGGTCGAACCATGCGAGGACGCAGGAAGCTCGGCTGGCTGTGTGGACTGGCGCTTGTGGCCCTGTGTGGCGCCGCGTGGGCCGGCGAGGCGCCGCCAACGAAGGAGGCTGCGCCGCCGGCCGCGCCCGTGCTCAGCCCGGAGGAGCAGGCCGCGAAGGACCTCATTGATCGCTACAAGGTCGAGAAGCAGGTCCAGGAGGACCAGAAGCGCTTCCTGGCGGCTCAGCGCGTGGCGGCCGGCCAGGCCAATATCGTCAACGGGGCCTACGAGGACGCGCGCCGCCAGTTCGAGGAGGCGCTGAAGCTCGACCCCGCGAACCTCGAGGCGCAGGAGGGCCTGCGGAAGGCCCGCAGCCTGCTGGGCGTGGTCGAGGGGGACTTCCTTGGCCTCGCCAAGCAGTATGCCCAGCAGCGCTCGGTCGCCCTCGCGGCCCAGAAGCTCGAACTCCAGAACATGTTCAACGCGGCGAATGCCCAGCTCGAGAAGGGGCAGTTCATAGACGCCATCGAGGGCTTCACCCGCGTGGCGGCGCGGGGCCGCTACCTGTCGCCGAACATAGACGTAGGCGACATCGTGGTGGAGGCCGAGGCGCGCGTGCAGAAGGCCATGATGGCGATGGAGAAGAAGCGGGTCGAGGATGAGGCGAACCGCCGGAAGATCGCCGAGGACCAGGCCCGCGAGCTGGTGGAGATGCGGGAGCGGCTGATGGCGGAGCGCGCGCAGGCCCTCTTCCGCCAGGCCACCGTGCTCTTCACCGAGCGGCGCTACAAAGAGGTCGAGAAGCTCTGCGACGAGATCCTGCGGAAGGACCCCTCGAACGGCCCTGCCGCCAGCCTGGCCGAGGCCGCCAAGAGCGCCGGCCACAAGGACGACATCGAGCGCGCCATCAAGGAGCGCCGCGCCGCCACCGACCAGCACTGGCAGGAGACACAGGCCTACTGCGTCCCCTACACCCAGGTCCGCCCCTACATGCCCCGCGACAAGTTCGAGGAGGTCCGCGCCCGCAAGGCCGCCACCCACCTCGGCGAGGAAATCGAGGAGCAGGAGTGGGAGCGCAAGATCAAGGAGTCACTCAACAAGAAGGTCACGTTCGACTTCGTCGAGACCCCGTTGCCTGACGTGGTGAACTTCCTGTCGAGCCTGGTGGACGTGACGATCGTGCTCGACACGCCGGCGGTGAAGGACGCCCCGAACGTCACCCTGCGCGTCAACGAGATGCGCCTCCAGTCGGCCCTCAACTGGATTCTCAAACTCGTCGCCCTCAAGTACACGCTCAAGGACGAGGCGATCTTCATCTCGAAGGCCGAGGCCATCGTGGAGAAGCCCGTCCTGCGCATGTACGATGTGACCGACCTGACGATTGACATCAAGAACTTCCAGGGCCGGCAGCAGGCCCTCGCCAGCGACAGCGGCTATGCCTCGACCGGCAGCAGCTTCGGCGGCGGCGGCGGCGACATGGCCCAGGAGTTCTTCGGCGACGAGGACGAAGAGGACGAAGGAGAGGAGAAGCTCACGGGCGAAAGCCTGGTGGACTTCATCAAGAAGACCATCGCCCCCGGCACCTGGGACGAAGGCGGAGTTGTCGCGAAGGAGTTCTGAGGCGCCTGACGAATCAGCCGACGAGCCCGGCCGCGTGCCCCTGGCCCGTGGGCCGGGCTCGTCTCATGATGTCGGGCGCTTCGCTGCCTCTCGGCGGCGCTCCGCCAGCGTGGCCATCAGTGGGGGCGCAATCTGACCGGTCGAGGGGTCGGCCATGCCGAATCTCCCCTTCCGCCCGCCGCCCGGCATGAGGCAGCAGACGCGCCCGCGGGTCGCGGCGTCGCCCTCGCCGCGCCCGAGGGAGCTGGCCGCTGCGTGGGACCAGTTGCGCCGAGTTCCCTGGTTCGCGATCTCCGCTGCCATCCACGCCTGCTTGGTTGTCGTCCTAGCGCTCATCGCCGGCAGGCGTGTGCCCCCCGCCGAGCGAGCGGCGAGCCACATCTTCGAGGTCAACCTGATCGCGGAGGAGCCGAAGCCGGCCGAGGAGCCGAAGCCGCCCGAGCCGAAGGAGGAGCCGAAGCCCGAGCCGCCGAAGCCCCAGCCCAAGGCCGAACCCGTCCCGCCGCCCGAACTGGTCGTGCCCCCCGCGCCGCCCCCCGAGGAGGCCGCCCCGACGCCTCCCCAGGAGGTGGCGGCCGTCAAGGCCACCCCAGTCATCCAGGTCAAGGGCGGCCCTGGCCCCTCGCACGATGTCTTCGCCGCGCGCCGCCCCACGGCTCGCGAAGAGGCCGTGCGGCAATGGGGCGGCACACCAGGCTCAGAGAAGGCGGTGGACGCCGGTCTCGCGTGGCTGAGCAGCCACCAGGAGCCCGATGGGCGCTGGAGCGACGGCGACCCCCAGCTTCGGCTCGCCCCCGGCCTGTCCGGCCTGGCGCTCATGGCCTTCCTGGGCAAGGGCCACACCCACACCGAGCAAGGCCCCTACCGCGCCACGGTCGCCCAGGCGCTCCGCTACCTCCTCAGCCTCCAGACCGCCGAAGGGCGCTTCGGCGAGCCCTACCTGGTGGCCGGCGAGCGCCACAACCGCTACCTGATGTACCATCAAGCGATTATCACCATGGCACTGGCCGAGGCATACGCCATGACCCGCGACCCCGACCTCCGCGACCCCGTGCGCCGCGGCGTCGCCTTCATCGCCCGCGCACAGCAGGACGCCGGGGGCTGGGACTACAGCGAGCTCCGCACGGGCCGCAACGACACCTCAGTGACCGGCTGGCAGCTCATGGCCCTCAAGAGCGCCCACGCCGCAGGCATCGAGGCCGACTGGCAGGTCCTCTTCGGCGTCATGCGCCACCTCGACCTCAACACCAGCCCCGCCGGCGAGGTGGTCTACGCCAACCGCGACCCCGGCTCCTGGCGCCGCGGCCCAGGCATGGCCGCCGTCGGCATGTTCGCATACCTTGCCCTGGGCTGGCCCCGCGACTGCCCCCTCCTCACCCAGCAGGGCGACCTGCTCCTGAAGAACCTGCCCGACTGGGCCGAGATGAACCGCAACGACCCGCGCGACGTGGCGAGCTGCCTCCACACCATGTACTACTGGTACTACGGCATGCTCGCCCTCTTCCAGATGGGCGGCCACTGGTGGACCGAGTGGAACGCCCACCTGCGCGACCTGCTGATCGCCCGCCAGAGCCAGGACGGCGAGAAGAAGGGGAGCTGGGACCCGCCCGACCGCGGCTTCGACTCTGCCGGCGGCCGCGTCTACACCACGGCCATCGCCGTCCTCTCCCTCGAGGTCTACTACCGCTATCTGCCATTCTACCGCGAGGGGGCGTTCGAGGCGCTAGACATCATCGAGAAGGCCCTCCAGGTGCGCGGGTCGGACGCGACGCGGCGGCGGGCGCTCGGCCTCCTCGTGTCGTTCCGCAGCGACCGCGCGCAGGGCCTCCTTGTCGCGGCGCTCGACGACCCCGACCCCGCCATCCGCGCCACGGCGCAGCGGGTCCTTGTCGAGCAGAAGAGCGAGCGCGTGGTGGCCCACCTCGAACGCCAGCTCGAAGCCCTCAGCGGCTTCGCACGCATGCAGGGGGTGGCCGACCTCGCGCGCTTCGGCGACAAGCGCTTCCTCCCACACTTCCTCAAGGCCCTCCGCGACCCCGACAAAGTGGTCCGCGACCGCGCCATCCAGGCCCTCCGCAAGCTCACAGGCGAAAGCTTCGGCTTCCAGGCCGACGCGCCGCCGGACCGCCGCGACGAGGCCATCGCACTCTGGGACCGCTGGGCGCGCGGCGACATCGTCCAGCCCCCGCCCGAGGGCATACGCGGCAAGCTTCTCGTCGTGGACGAGCAGGCCCCCAACACCGTCGTCCTCGACATCGGCAGCGACAAAGCCGTCCGCCGCGGCCTACGCTTCGAGGTCCGACGCGACGGCAAGGTCATCGCCCTCCTCCTTGCCGAAAAGGTCGAGCCCACCCTCACCATGGCCCGTGTCCTCGAGCGCCGCGGCGAGCCCCTCCACGAGGGCGACGCCGTCCAATCCCTTCCCGACGGCGCGGCAACCCCTCTCCGCGATGGCGACTGAGAGCGTCTAGAAGAACGAACCCGGCGCCCCGTTCATTCCCAAGCGAGCGTTTGTAGTGCGGCCTTCAGGCCGTACCGATACGGGCTAAAGCCCGCACTACGAACTTGGTCATTCTACTAAATGGGTTTCAGCGATTCGGAGCATCCAAGTTGGTTGCATCTGTCAAGGCACCTGTTTGGAGTGCGGGCTTTAGCCCGTATCAGGGCTCCCACGGCCTGAAGGCCGCACTCCAAACCAAATCCATTGCTCCGAATCGCTGAAACCCATTTAGTCGCTCTAAGGCCGGTCTTGGGTGCGGTTTCCGATCCCGCACGTAGCCGCAGCCGTCCCGGTTGCGGTCGGCAAGCGGGACGCTTGCCGCTACACCCGACGGCGCGGGTTAGCCGGCCCCCACGGCTTGCCTGGTCTCCGTGGGGGAGGAGCACAGAGACCGTGGGCTGGCAAGGCCGCAGGGGCCGGGCGACTAGCTTCTCTGGCTTGGTGGGGGGGCGCGGTTGAGACTCTCCCGCCAGCGCGCGCGATCCTAGCGCCGGCCCGTGCGGGAGTCAAGAGAAATTCGCCCCCGGCGTGCCCCCCTGCCCGTGGAAGAAGGCGTGGATGGCGGCGGCCTGCTTGGGGGAGATGCCCTCCACCTTCGCCAGCTCCTCCGCCGAGGCGGAGCGGATGGCACGGACGCTACCGAAGTGGGCGACGAGGGCCTTCTTGCGGGCCGGGCCAATCCCAGGGATACGGTCGAGGACCGAACCCCTGTAGGGCTGCGCCCGCAGCTTGCGGTGGTACGTCACCGCGAAGCGGTGGGCCTCGTCCCGTATCCGCTCCAGGAGGTGCAACTCGGGCGCGTCGGGGGGGAGGACGATGGCCTCAGGCCGGCCCGGGACGAAGACCCGTTCCTCGGTCCGCTCCCGGCCCTTAGCCAGGGCGATGAGGTCCACGCCCGCGACGTCCAGCGCCTGCATGGCCGCCTCGGCCACGGCGAGCTGGCCCAGGCCGCCGTCCACGATGATCAGGTCGGGCAGGCTGCCCTCCTCGACGCCGCGGCGCAGGCGGCGGGTGAGCACCTCGTGCATCATCGCATAGTCGTCGGAGCCCTCGACGGTTCTGATGCGGTAGCGGCGGTAGCGGGCCTTGTTGGGCACGCCGCGGTCGAACGTGACCTGAGAGCCGACGGCCTCGGTTCCACTGAGGTTTGAGATGTCGTAGCACTCCATTCGCGTGGGCAGGCGCAGCAGGCCCAGGGCGGCCTGGAGGCATTCGAGCGTGCGGACGCGGTCGCGCTCCGTGGCGTGGGCGGCGCGGAAGGCGCTCTCGGCGTTGCGCTCCGCCATCTCGATAAGGCGGGCCTTCTCGCCGCGCTGGGGGCGCAGAATCTCCACCTTGCCGCCGCGGCGCTCCGCCAGCCATTCTGCCAGGACCGTGGCATCGGGCAGTTCCACCGGCACCAGCACCTCGGGTGGGATGAAGCGGGTGCGGCCGTAGAACTGCTTGAGGAACTCCTCGAAGGCGGCGGGGGGCGGGTAGCCCTTGGTGGCAAAGGCATAGGACGGGACGTCCTCGAGCTTGCCGCGGCGGACGAGCAGACCCTGCACCTGCATCGCCCCGCCCTCGGCGTAGTAGCCGAAGGCGTCGCGGTCCACGCTCTGCGGGCTGGCGACGACCTGCTTCTCGATGGTGCGCTCGACCGCCGCGAGCTGGTCGCGGCAGCGGGCGGCCATCTCGAACTCGTGCCTCTCCGCCGCCTGGCGCATCTTCTCCCGCAGCCGCTCGGCCAGCTCCTGGCTCCGGCCGCGGAGGAACATCTCTACCTCGTCGAGCAACTCGCCGTACGTCGCGGCGTCCACGTAGCCCACGCACGGGGCGAGGCAACGGCCCAACTCGTAGTAGAGGCACGGCCGCGTGCGGTTGCGGAACACCGTGTCGGGCGTCTTGCGGATCGGGAAGATGGCGTTCACGATCCGCAGCGTCTCGCGGGCCGACGCGGCCGACGAGTAGGGGCCGAAGTAGCGCACGCCCTCCTCGGGGGTGTAGCGGCGAACCAGCTCGAGGCGCGGAAAGGGCTGGCGGCGGTCCAGCTTCAGGCTCAGGAACGTCTTGTCGTCCTTCAGGTTGATGTTGAAGCGCGGCTTGAACTGCTTGATCAGGTTGTTCTCGAGGATCAGCGCTTCCTTCTCGGTCGCCACGATCACCCAATCAATGTCGGCCACCTTGGGCACCAGGTGCTCGGTGAAGACCCGCTCGTCGCCCGCGGCCTGGAAGTAGGAGCGGACGCGTGCCCTCAGGTTCACCGCCTTGCCCACGTAGATCACCTTTTCGTGGCGGTCCTTCATCAGGTACACGCCGCAGGCGGCGGGCAGGGCGTCGAGCTTCTGTTGCACCTTCTCGGGAATCAAGCCGGCAGTCCGTAATCCGCAATCCGTAACCAAGCCGGGACGGAGCTTGCTACGAGCCGGATGCGCTGCTATGATCGTTCGCCTGGTTCGGCTGTCATTATAGTCCAGAGCGCACTCCTGTTTCCACCGCGTATCCTGTTCGCTCTGGTTACGGATTGCGGATTACGGATTATGGATTCTGATGCCCACGCCCGATCCTAGCCCCCGCCCGAGCCACTCCCGCATGCTTCTGCTGGCGCTCGCCCACGCGCTGAGCGATTTCTATGCGACCGCGTTCACGCCGCTGGTCGAGACGTTTCGCTCGCTCCTCGGCCTGAGCCTGACGGGTGTGTCCGCCATCGGAGCGGCAGTGGGCATCTTCGGCTCGATGATGCAACCGCTCATGGGCATCTGGGGCGACAGGACACGGCGCGGCGCCATGGCCGCCGCGGGGCTGGCCGTGTCGGCCGTCTTCATCGGCCTCATCGGCCTGGCGTCCGACGTGGTTGTCCTCACCCTCCTGCTCTCGGCTGGGTCGCTGGGCGTGGCCACGTTCCACCCGAGCAGCGCCGTGCTGGTCGTGCGCGGCCACGCGCGGCGTGGCACGGCGATGGGCCTCTACATGACGGGCGGCACCCTGGGCCTCGCCCTGGCGCCCTGGGCGACCACGCGGATCGTCAAGGGACTGGGCCTGCCCTGGCTCTGGCTCCTTGTACTCCCGGGCGTGGCCCTCGCCGTCTGGCTCTGGGCCGCGACGCGGGATGAGCCTGCCAGCCAACCGACGGGGCGGACGCTCCAGGTCGCCGCCGTCCTGGCCGCCCTTGCCCCCCTGTTCGTTGTCTTTCTCCCAGGTGGCGGAGTCAGGGCTGGGGCTGGCCCGCCTCAAGCTGCTCCTCGTTGAAGAGCTCGGGCTGGCGGATGATGCTCATCTCCACGAGCTGGCGGATGACGCGGCGCGTGAGCGCCCGGCTGTCCGTGTAGAAGCCCACGTAGCGCGGCTGCTTCCCCTCCGGCGGAAGCTCCTCCGCCAGCAGCGTCATGTGGATGTCCCGGCTGATGTTGATCGTCACCCAGTTGTTCCCCAGCTTCTGCACCCCCTCCGTAATGAGATGGACGTTTGGCGCCCACCGCTCGAGCTTCACGTCGGGCACCCCGATGACGTAGATGCTGCGGGCTACCCGGGCCAGCTTATGGTAATGGTCGAGGTGCGGCTCCAGCAGGCTCAGCCGCCGGAACACCGAGTAGAGTGTGCACCGCCCTGCGTCCGCGAAGCACGCGTTCTCAATGCACCGGCTCATGAACGTCAGCGTCGCCTCGGAGCTTGTGAAGTGGTACTCGCCGCTCAGCAGATCGCCGTCGAGCCGCCCGAACAGCGGCGCGGGGTCCCGGTGGTCCCTGAGCTGCTGGATGTCCAGAATCAAATCGTGGAACGGGCTGATGGCCTCGGACACGCCCCGCCTCCTTCACAAGTGTCGGGCAGTCTAGCATTTGGGCATTTCCCTGTCAAGGCTGCCCGAACCGGCGGGTGCGGCCCGGAGTTGTAGATAGTTTCTGTTGCGGATTCATGTAGCGACAAGCGTCCCGCTTGTCGTAGGGCGAGGAAGACCGCAAGCGGGACGCTTGCGGCTACGTCTGGAACGAGCCCGTTCAGTTCCGGGACTTTCCGCAACAG
>VGYV01000092.1 GCA_016872855.1 Planctomycetota bacterium | reverse complement strand
GCCGAATTCGCCGAACTCGGGCCGTGCTCGGAAGCCAAAGACTGGCTGAAGCCAGGACTCCGAACGCGTTCGTTCCTTGTTTGGAGTCCTGCCTTCAGGCAGTCTTGGCTTTCCGCAACAGAAACTATTTAGCCCGCGTTCCACCCTTGTAGGGGCAGCCCTTGTGGCTGCCCACGGGCGGCCACAAGGGCCGTCCCTACGGCAGTTGTGCCGTGAGGAGTTCGGGACGCGCTTGGGCGGACCCAGGAAGGGAGCAGAGCCATGGCGGAGTGGTACTGTACGGTCGGTGGGCAGAAGTACGGGCCCCTGTCGCAACAGCAGTTGCAGGGCTGGATCACCGAGGGGCGTCTGGCGCGCTCCGACCTTGTCTGGCGCCAGGGCATGGCCGACTGGCAGCCCGCCGGCGAGGTCGGCGAGTTCGCAATGTCCTTCGCCTCCGCCCCGCCCTCCCCGCGGGCGGGTGGGCCAGCGTATTCCCCAGGCCCGCCAGCGTATTCCCCGGGCGGCTACGGCGGGGTCGAGCCGCACCGCGGCGGCGCGGTCCTCACGCTCGGCATCCTCGGCCTCGTCGTCTGCGTCATCTGCGGCATCATCGCCTGGGTGATGGGCAGCACGGACCTGGCGAAGATGCGCGCCGGCACCATGGACCGCTCGGGCGAGGGCAACACCCGCGCGGGCATGATCTGCGGCATGATCAGTTGCATCCTCGCCGCCGTGGGGCTCGTCATCTGGCTCATCATCTTTGCCACTGCCACGAGCGCGGTGCGGGGCCGCTGGTGAGCGCGGTGAGGCTGCGACTGTTCAAGACTCGCTGCGCGTGGCCCTTTCCCGTTTGGGCGACTGCTGTCGTGGCCGTGTGGCTCGGCCTTGCCGGCGTCGCCACGTGGCTCAGCGCCCGGAGCCACGCGGAGCCGCCGCTGTGCCCCCTGCGCTGGGCCACGGGGCTGCCCTGCCCCTTCTGCGGCACGGGGCGCGCGGGGGTGTGCCTGCTGGAGGGCCGCCCGCTCGACGCCTGGCGCTTCAACCCCCTTGCATGCACCTGCGCGCTGGCCGCCGTGGTGCTCCTCTTCGCCCGCGTCGTCTTTCGGCGCGGGCTGCGCATCGAGCGCACGCCGCGCGAGGGGCGGATCCTCTGGCTGGCCGCCCTGGCCCTGCTCCTCCTCAACTGGTTCTACGTGATAGCGTACGTGGGATGAACAGGCGCGTCTCGCCGCTGGGCTCAGCCAACGCCCCACCCGTTGTCATTCCGAGCGGAGGCCGCCCTTCGGCGGCCGAAGTCGAGGGACCTTTCCATGGGGCGAACCGCGTCAACAGGAACACGCTCCGTCACGGGCGGTGCGCCTGTGAAAGGTGCTTCGGCAGGCTCAGCATGACAGAACAGTAGCGTGTCTCCCTTCCAGGGGTGAGCTGACGCGGCAAGCGGGTGAGAAGCGCCGTCACTTCTTCGCCGGCGGAACGGCCTGCCGGCGGGCGAGGTCGGCCTCGTCGGCGGCCGTCTGGGCGCCGAGCTGGCGGGCCTTGTCCAGCTCCTCCTTCGCGCGGTCGAGGTGGCCCAGCTCGATGAGCAGGCGCGCCACGGCGAGGGCGTGGTTCGGGTCCTTCGCGTTGCCCGCCAGGAGGGCGAGGCGGGCCGAGGGTTCAGGGCCAAGCCGCTCCCAGGCGATCTTCTCCACCCCGTGACGCGTGACGGTGTGGATGAACTGTGCGTCGGCGACGGACAGCTCGCCGGGGTGGCCGGGCACACCGAGCGTCCGCTTGTCCAGCCTCGGCTTGGCGTTGACGATGGCTTCGATGATCGCTCCTTTTAGCGCGGCCAGCTCCTCGATGCGCTTGACGCGCCGGGCGGCCAGCTCCTGGTAGTGCGGGCGGTCGAACTTGAGCTTCCTCCCCGTGGCCAGGGCCTCCTCGAAGCGCCAGCTCGGCAGCATGGCGTCAATCGCGCCAATGGCCTGGGCGTAGTGGGCCGCGGCCTCGGCGTCCTCGCGCTCGGCGAGCTGCTTGATTCGCTCCTTCGCCTGCGCCGTGAAGTCCTCGATGCCAAAGGCCGCGATGCTCTCGAGGGTCTTGCGGGCCTCGGCCACGCGGCCCTCGGCGGCCAACTTGTCCGCCTCGGCCAGCTTCGCCTTGAACGCCCGATTCGCCTGACGGCGCAGCTCCACCGCCTCGGGCTCGGCCCGCGACCAGAGTTCCTCGTCGTTGTAGCGGTCCATTACCCGCTCGAGCGCCGCGATGGCGTCGGCCCAGCGGCCCTGGCTCACGTAGAGTTCCACCCGCCGCTTCGCCGCCTCGTACTCGGCCTCGATCCGCTCGCGCAGCGTGCGGCGGGGGCTCTTCTCCGGCCGCTCCTGCGGCCCGAACTGCGCTAGCCACTCCTCATCGGCCTTCGCCTGTTCCTCTGGGGATAGCTTGGCCTTCGGCTTCGGGGCGGGCTTCTGCGGCCGATGTCCCGAGACCTCGGGAGGGGGGGCCGCGGCCCGGCACCCCGAGCTGCGCGCCACCACCAGCCCCACCAGCGCCAGGATGCCCGCCACGCCAAGGATCGAGAGCCAGATGGCCACCTTCCCCCCCGTGCTCACGGCCGGCGCGGGCCGCCCCACCCGCCGCGGCGCCTGCCCCTTCGGCTTCCCGTCCGAACTCATCGCTCGTTCTCCATTCCTCCGCCGTTTGCGGGTTTCAGAGGACGATCGCCCCTTGCTTCGCCAGGGCCTCGCGGAGCTTCGCGGCGTCAATCTCGGCGACGGGCCTGGCCGAGTCGAGGGCGAGCCAGGCGGCGACGCCGGCGGCCTGGCCGGTCTGATTGCAGTTGACCATGACCCGCACTGCGCCGAAGGCCCCTTCGTCGGCGTCGAGGCAGCGGCCGGCGACGAGGAGGTTGGTGGCGCCCTTTGGCACGAGGGACGAGTAGGGAATCTGGTAGTAGGGTGCCTTCTCGAGGCGGCGGAAGGTCACGCCGGCGCCGCGGGCGCTGTGGATGTCCACGGGATACGTGCCGTAGCCGATGGCGTCGGGGAAGCGCTGGCCGCTGAGCAGCTCATCCTGCGTGAGCGTGTGCAGGCAGCGGGCGTGGCGGGTCTCGCGGATGCCGATCTTCGCTGGGAGGGTGAGGAGGGGGTTGCCCTTGCCGCCCATGAAGTTCTCGCGGAGGATGTCGCAGATGGCGCGGACTTGGCGGCGGCCCTCGAGCTCGGCCTGGGTCAGTTCGTCGGCGTCGGCGCAGTTGGCGCCGAACATGCGGGTGCCGGCAAGCATATACTCGTCGTTGCCGCCGGGCACGGCGGAGCCCCACGCGAAGCCCTTCTTGAGGGCCTGGGGATACTTGGGGTCGAAGATGGCGGAGTGGACGTTGAAGCCCTTGTGTTGGTTGCCGATGGCGCGGAGGCCGCGCAGGATGACGCACGTGGTGGGCGGCTGCACGTCGTCGCGCTTGTAGACCGGCAGGCCCAGGCGGGCCACGAGATCGGCGTCGCCCGTGGCGTCCACGAACTGCTTGGCGCGGATGGCTCGGCGGCCCGTCTTGTCCTCGATGATGGCGGCGGCCAGCCGGCCATTCTCGGCCGCCGGCGTGACGAAGAGGGTGTGGAGGAAGGGCCGCACCTTCGCCTCGGCGACGAGCAGGTCTAGCTCGATCTTCAGCTCCTCGGTGTTGAGCACGAAGTACTGGCTGGCAGTGCCGGCGAAGCGCACGGCGTCGCGTTTGGCCAGGCGGTCCACCACCTCGGTCGTGAGGCCGCCGATGACCTGCTGCTCGCCCTTGATGTCCTTGGTCGAGTGCCACACGCTGACGAGGCTTGCGGTGGCGACGCCGCCGAAGAAGCCGTTGGCCTCGATGAGGGCGACCTTGGCGCCCAGGCGTGCGGCGGCGACGGCGGCAAAGACGCCCGTGCAACTGCCGCCGACGACACACACGTCCACATCGGCGACGACGGGGGTTTCGCGCGGGGCTTCGCGGATGATGTCCATCTTGGGGGGCTCTCCTGCTCTGGTCATGGCAGCGCCGGCCGCGGCCAGCGCCGTGGTCTGGAGGAATGTGCGGCGGGGGACACGACACGGCATGGCAGCACCCCAACAGCAACTCGATTGACTCGATTGATTCGACGGATTCGACGGATCGGACGGATCCGACGGATCACCCGCCAAACAGCTTCCTCACGAAGGCCGCGTTTCGCTTGAAATCGGCATCGCGGTCCTTCGAGGGGCAGGACGTTTCGAGGACGACCCAGCCCTTGTAGGCGATGTCGTTGAGCGCGTCGCGGACGGCTTCCCACTTCACCTTGCCCTCGCCGAGGTAGTTGCCGCCGTCCTTGAAGTGAATCTGGCAGAGCTGACCCTTGAGCTCGCGGATTTCCGCGGGGGCATCGTGGCCGGCGTCGGTCGAGTTCCGCGCGTCGTAGTAGACCTGCACGGCGCGGCTGCCGACGCGCTCGATGATGGCCAGGTTCTGCTTCGCCGTGAGGTAGTTCTCGAGGCCGAGCACGACGCCCGCCTTCTCGGCCTTTGGCGCGGCGTCCTTGAGGCGCTGCACCACAGCGTCCACGGCTTCGGTCTTCAACTCGTCCCCCTTCTTCCGCAGGTCGCCGGTGCCGAAGAAGGCGAGGAGGATGTTGGTCGCCCCGAGGTCGGCGGTGGCCTCGATGCACTGTTCGAGCCACGCGGGGCCGCGCGGGTCGGTGGCGAGTGGGAACTGGTTGAGCATGCCCATGGCGACCGAGGAGATGGCGATGCCGGTCTCCTTAGCCTTGGCCTTGAGCAGCTCGCGGTACTTGGGGTCGGCGATCTGGAGCTTGTCGGCAGCGCCGCCGGGCGACACCTCCAGCCCGTCGAGCGTGCAGCGCTTGGCGACTTCGAGGCCGGCGGGGCCGCCTGCCCCGAGCGACCAGTCGCACGCGCTCAGGCGGATGCGCGGCATCGGCTTCTCCTCGGAAAAGGCTTCTCGACCCAGCGACGCGGCGGCTATGGTGCCCAGCGCGGCGCCCTTCACGAATCTGCGGCGGCTCATCACCATTTGCCTGCTCCTTTCCTGCCCACCGAGTGGACATCTCCCCGCACCGGTGGCATCATAGCGAAACGCTCGGGCGCCGGCAAGCGCCTCGTCGAGAATCGCAGAGGTTGACAGGCCCGTCGGGCTGGAGTATAATAAGGGCGCGGTGGGAAGCGGAGGCTAGGCGTGGCGCGCTACCGCAACGCCCTTATCGGCGAGCTGGCCCGCCAGTTCGCATACACCCCCCGGAAGCGCAAGGCCGAGCAACTCGGCCGGCTGCGGCAGTTTGCCCCTCGCCTCCACCCCGACCAGGCCTACCCCTACGACTTCGTGATCTTCCAGATAACCCGGTTCCGGCCCGACGATGCGCCCCACGCGGTCTTTGATGGCGCGTCGCTCATGGCCGACCTGATGACGCTGCTGCACGAGGTGAGCGACTCGCTCGACCTCTCGGCCGCCGAGGCGGGCAGCCCCGTGCTCCGCCTCCAGGAAGTGTGCCGCACCTACGACGTGTCGCTCAAGACCCTGCGCCGCTGGCGCGGCCAGGGCCTGGTCACCCTGCGATTCGTGTTCCCCGACGGCAAGAAGCTGTCGGGCGTGTGCCAGGCCGACCTTGAGGCCTTCGTCGAATCGCACCCCGATATCATCGGGCGCACCCGCGCCTACTGCTATCTCGATGCCTCGACCCGCCGCGCCATTCTTGCCAGGGCCTTTGAGCTGTCGCTGGCCGAGGAGCTGACCGCCACCGAGGCGGCGGGCCGCCTGGCACGCGAGTTCGGCTGCGGCCACGACGCGGTCCGCCGCGTGCTGCACGACTACGAGCAGGCCCACCCGGGCATCGCCATCTTCGCCCCCTGCCCCAACCCGCTGAGTGAGGACGAGCGCCGCCAGCTCCTCGCCCTCTACCGCAACGGCTACCAGCCGCGCGAGCTGGCCCGCTCCTTCCACCTTGGCGCTTCCGCCCTCGATCACGCCGTGCGCGAGGTCGTCGTCGAGGAAATCCTCGGCCACGAATGGCAGTACGTGGCGTCGCCTGACTTCGACCGCCCCGGCGCCGAGCGGTCTCTCATGGATGGCCTGGCGGCCGGCGCGCCCGACGAGCAGGCCGTCGAAGGCCCACTCGACACCGAACAGGAGGCGCTCCTCTTCCGCCAGTACAACCTGGCCAAGTGCCTCCTCGCACGCGCCCGCGAAGAGCTGCGGCCCTCCGACCTCACCGACCGCCAGCTCCACCGCCTCGTCCGCCTGCACGACCTTGCGCTCGCCGCCCGCAACTGTCTGGTCGTCGCCAACCTCCGCCTCGTCGTCCACCTCGCCAGCCGCCACCTCGGCCTCGGCCGCCGCCTCGACGACCTGGTGAGCGACGGCACGGTGAGCCTCATGCAGGCCATCGAGAAGTTCGACCCCGCACGCGGCGTCCGCTTCTCCACCTACTCGAGCTGGGCCATCCGCAAGAACTTCGCCAAGAGCCTCCCCCGCGAAGCCCAGCGCCACCAGACCGAAGTGACCGGCACCGAGGAGCTCATCGAGTCCCGCGGCGACGCCCGCGCCGCTGCGCCCGCCGAGCGTGACTTCCGCGAAGTCCTGCGCTCCACCGTTGCCTCACTGCTCCTGGAGTTGAGTCCCCGCGAGCGCGACGTGGTGGTCGCCCGCTTCGGCCTGGGCCGCCGCGCCGAGACCCTCGAGCAGATTGGCCGCCGCTTCCAAGTCACCCGCGAGCGCGTCCGCCAGATCGAGGCCCTCGCCCTCCGCAAGCTCGCCCACCTGGTTGACCCTGCCCTCGCTCACGAACTCGCCGAATCCCGCGCATAGCCGATGGGCCCCCTACAGGTTGTTGTTGCTCGTTGACCGCGCCGCAATATGCCCTGGTCTCCCAGCCTCTCCTGGAGTTCCCGGTTCATGAGGTAGCTCCCATGCTGCCCCCACATGTTGTAGACGCGGCAGAGCATGCCACAACCGGCTGATACGGCCATTCCCGCCACCCCATAGTGGGGCAACCTGCCCCTCCCACACGGTTGCCCCACTATGGGCGCTTTGGCCAATAACGCCCTCTTGCGGCCTTCCCCTCCATTGTGGGGCACGCCGCCACTACTGATCTGCCCCACAATGGGCGGACCCAGGCTCAAATGGCGTGAAGATAGGGCATCGCTACCTGGCGCGTTGCCCAGACACCGTTCTGACTCCGTGCGGCCGGGAAGCTTGACTTGCTGGGGCAGATGACGGATACTGAATCGAAGAGGAGTCACGCTCGTTTGAGTCATTCTGCGAGCATGCTCGCGGCATGGCCCAACGGTTGAGCATGTGTAACGTCCCCAATAAGCGCGAGCCATGAGCCACCTGCCTGGAGCATACATGCTGCGACCTCTTCTCGCCGTCGCGTCGGTGACTGTGATTGCCGTCGGGTGCGGGCCTCCTGGGGCCAGGCACTGGGGCGGGCAGGGCGCGCCCACGCTGACGATTCGGTGGCAGCGCCTTGTGGACGAGAGGGGCCAGACCTGCGAGCGGTGCGGCTCGACCGAAGCGGAACTCCAGATGGCTCTTCACCGGCTCAGGAAGTCCCTCGGAGCGTTGGGGATTCGGGTCGTCCTGGAGAAGAAGGCCCTCAGTCCCGAGGTCTTCGCCAAGGATGCCGCGGCGTCGAACCGCATCTGGCTCGGCGACCGCTCGCTCGAGGATTGGCTTGGCGCCACGGTCGGCATGAGCCCGTGCGAATCCTGCTGCGCCGGCGTCGGCCAGAAGGTGGAGTGCAGGACCATATCCGTCGGCGGGCAGACCTATGAGGGCATTCCTGCGGGGCTGATCATCCGGGCGGGCCTCCTCGCCGCCTCCCCCCTGGTCCCCGCAACGTCGGCGCGAACGTGCTGCCCTGCCACAGGGCCGGGCCGCTAACGTGCCCGGGCCGGCGGCACGGCGCCTCCGTTACTTGACAACGCCTCTGGGATAAGTATAATATAATTATGGAAGACCTGTCGTTCGCCTGGGACGAGCGGAAGAACTGGGCCAACCGCCGGAAGCACGGCGTCACCTTCGAGGAGGCCGTGTCGGCCTTCTACGACCCGGACGCGGCGGCGCTGTACGACGACGAGCATTCGGAGTGGGAGGACCGATTCCTGCTCATTGGTACGAGTTCCCGGCGGCGTATCCTGCTCGTCTGCCATTGCCTTCGCGAGGAGGAGTCGGTGATCCGCATCATCTCAGCTCGAAGAGCGACCGCAAAGGAGCGGGCTTTCTACCGGAGCATCAAGCCATGAGGAAAGAATACGACCTGAGCAAGATGAAGTGGCGGCGGAACCCCTACATCGCCCGGCTCAAGCAGCAGGTCACAATCCGCCTGCGGCGCGACACGGTTCGTTACTTCAAGGAGCTTGCCCGCGAAACCGGCATGAAGTACCAGAACCTCATTGACCTCTACTTGGCTGATTGCGTCGAAAGCGGCCGGCGCCCGACGCTGGCCTGGGATGTCCCGACCGAGACCTCCAGCCGGTAGCCGAGCATGGCAGAGCGAAAGCGAATTCTGCGGTACGCACGAGGGGCAGGAACGCGCAGGTGGGTAGGCCGCACAAAGGCAGCGCTTCCGCTGGTTGGACTCTTTTGCCTTTCGGGGTGCGGCGAGCAGAGCGCCGAGCCCAAGGCCAATACGCCTGAGAAGCGAAGTGGCCCGACGAGCGGGCAGGTGGCCGATTCCAAGGCGGAGCCACCCTTCCCCGAGTCAATTGGCCCCCAGTTTTGGCTTTACGGCCTGCCGGAGTATGAGGAGGCCGATCATGACGTGCTGTACGGCCTGGGGGGCCGCTGGATCTCGATACGCCTGAGGCGGAAGCCGGGCTCCTCAGTCACCAGGGACCAATTGGTGGAGAGGATCAGCAAGCCCCTTCTTGCAGCCGGTTGGAGCCGTGCCACGCCTCCAAAGAAGTACGTTCTCAGCAAGATGTGGGAAACGGCAGCCGACGATCTGTACTTCAGCAGGAGCGCAGCCAAAGGCGAACCCAGCTATCTCTTCTTCAATCAGGCGATCTACATCAGCAAGGATGCCTCCATCGTCTGCCTGTACGCGGAGGCAGGGTGGTAGCCATCGGGTGCTCCGGGGGTACGAATGACCGGAAGAGAGCGGTTCCTGAAGATCGCACGCGGGGAGCTGAGGGGTGAGGTGTTCCTGCCCCTCGACCTGAACTACTCGTGGTTCATGGACGAGACGCTGGAGCGCTGGCGCGGCGAGGAGCTGCCGCGGGAGGCCGACCTGGCGGAGTTCTTCGGCCTCGACCGCGTGGCGTTCACGGGCGGGAAGCCCTACTCGCCCATCCCAGCATTCGATGTCCAGGTGCTGGCCGAGGATGCCGAAACCCGCCTTATCCGCGACGAACTGGGCATCACGAAGCGTGTCTCGAAACGCCACGAACAGTCCACCATGCCCCAATGGCTCGACTTCCCCATCAAGTCGCGGGCCGACTTCCGTGAGTTCCAGAAGCGCCTCGACCCGCATTCGCCCTCCCGCTTCCCGGCCGACTGGGCCGCGGCGAAGGCAAAGTGGGCGAAGCGCGACTACCCGCTGGGCATCGGCCCAGGCAGCTTCTTCGGCCACACGCTTCAGCGTTGGGTGGGCACCGAGAACCTGTGCCTGCTCTTCTACGACGATCCGCGGCTCGTCCACGAGATGCTCGACTACCTGGAGTGGTTCTTCCTCGAGCTGCTCAAAGCCTACCTGATCCCTGTTGCGGAAGGGCGTGGGGACACGCGGCCCGCGTGTCCCTCCCCCACGGAAGACGACACGCGAGCCGCGTGTCACTACGCCGCGGAAGACGACACGCGAGCCGCGTGTCGCTACGCAGACCCCGTGGCGGCGGTGGACTTCGATTTCGCGTCGTTCGGCGAGGACATCGCCTACAAGGGGCGGCCCTTTGTCTCACCTGGCCTGTTCCGCGAGTTCTTCCTGCCCCACTACGTCCCGCTCTGCGAGCTGCTGCGGAGCCGCGGCGTCGAGACGATCTTCGTAGACAGCGACGGCTGCATTGACGAGCTGATCCCGCTGTGGCTGGAGGTGGGGGTGAACGCCTTCTCGCCGCTCGAGGTGGCCGCAGGCGAGGATGCGCTGGCCCTCAAGAAGCGCTATGGCCGCGACATCGTGCTCGCGGGGAACATAGACAAGCGGGCTCTCGCCCGCGGCGACGCGGCAATCGAGCGCGAGGCCGCCAAGGCCCGCCGCCTGCTCGACCTCGGCGGCTACTTCCCCGCCGTGGACCACTCCGTCCCGCCCGACGTGCCGCTGGCGAGCTTCCAGCGGCTCCTCCGTGCCTTCCGGCCGCGTGGCGCCCTTCCCTTCGTGCCTGTCACACCGCTGACATGCAAGACGAATGCTCGCTTGCACTTATGACGGCGCATGTCAACGGAATGGGGCTCGCAGGCGGAAGCGGGCGCGAGCGCCCTTGCGTTCTCTGGCCCCTGCGCTATACTGCTCTGTGGTGACACAAGGAGTCCCTACATGTCGCGCCCGCCGCGGTTCACCTATGCCGGCGCCCTCCACCACGTGACGCTGCGGTGCAACAACCGCGAGTTCCTCTTCACCGACGCCTCGTTCGAGCGCTTCCTCGACGTGCTCCAACGCGCCCGCGGCAAGTTCCCTCTCGCCCTCTACCACTACTGCCTGATGACCAACCACGTCCATCTCCTCTTCGAGGTGCGCCGCGACGACACGCTGCCCAAGGCCATGCACTGGCTGGGCACCACGTTCACGCGCGAGTTCAACAAGGCCGAAGGCCGCCACGGCCATCTGTGGGAGGGACGCTACCGCAGCACGATCATCGAGGACGCCGCGTACTTCCTCCGCGCCATGGCCTACGTGGACCTCAACTCCGTCCGTGCGGGAATGGTGCGTACGCCGGCCGACTACCGCTGGAGCGCCCACCGCTCCCTGCGCGAGGAGGACCGCGAGAGCCTGGAGTTCCACCCCCTCTACCTGGCCCTGGGAGCGGACGCTGCCGCGCGCTTCCGGGCCTACGGCGAACTCCTCGCCGACGAGGCGATGCGCCCCGCGCCCAGCCTGGCGACCACCCGCTTTGTGGGCACGCCGCGCTTCGTGCGCCGGATGGAGCATCGGTTCGGTCTGGACCAGCCGGGGGCGAGCACCGTGCGTCGTCCGTTGGGCCTTGGGGTCTTCGCCTCTGGCCCCCGCCTGGGCGACCCGCAACGGAGGCGATGACATGTCGAGCCATAACCAACCGTATACCCGCGAGTTACATGTCAGCGGTGTGACAGGCACCGTGATGGTGATGGTTGGGAAATCTGGGTACATGCCCATCAAGATAGAGGTGTGGCGCCGGAAACAGCAACCTTGAACCGAACTGCGCCGCCCTAAGGAGTGTCAAGATGCCCGTGTTCCTGCGCAAACCTGCGGTGGCGTTCTTTGTTCTCACCACCCTACCTGCACCCAGTGGGCAGGCAATGGCTGCTGCACCGCAGGAGCTAACCGGGGAGAGTTTAGTGTTCTGCCACGGTCAGAGAACACCGCGCTGCGCTGTCTACTGGGCTTCGGTCCGCGAGGGGAGGGTGAGCGTTCAACGCGTCTCCCCGCTCTCGGTTAGCGCTTCCGCAATCCTCGTGGCGGCTAACGGCAGAATGCTGTGGATAACCGGGGAGGGTGGCTCAGGGAGGACCGTCACCACAATGTCCTACCCTGACTACAAGACTAGATCCCATCCAAGAGCCGTTCCAATTGGGTCAGGCGGCCAACTGGCCTTTTCCCCTAATGGCGCCTCCCTGGCGTACACGGTTTGGCCAGATGCACACAACGTGGTCATTCAATGTGAGAACCTTGCAACGGGCGAGATCCGCGCGCTTGACGGGAAATGGCCTTGCGTAGCCAAACTCTCCTGGTCACCCGACGGACAGCAGATCGCCTTTTACTCCGGGGGCTTGCACGTAGTGGATGTGAGAACCGGCAAGTGGCGCCAACTCAGTGATGACTGGGCTTTCATGACTGAGGGTGATGGGGATCAGAGGGACCCCAGAAGTCCGCCCCTATGGTCTGCGGCAGGCGACAGGCTGTTCTTCAACGCCAGATTCGGGCGAGGACCGGGCATGCTCTACTCCGTCAGCCCGTCAGGCGCTGAGAAGCCCAAATCGCTCGGCCCGTTCGGATGCTTAGGTCTGTCCTCAAAGCCCAATGTGCTACACATCAATTCTAGCGATGGTTGGTGCGAGCTTGACTTGCCAGGCGAGCCCCCCAAGGCAAGAGTGCTTCTGAAACACGACATGATGCAAGGACAAGCGCCGGAGGGCTACAGGACCGGGTGGGGGCTCTCCCCCAGCGGTCGAATGGTGGCGTATTTCTTGCTCAGCCCTCCAAAGGAACTCCTGATGATCAAGTTCCTGGATGGCGCCTTTGGGGACGTCGCGGTGGATGAGAACATTGGGGGGCGCTACCACTGGGTGTCCGCCGCTGCTCCGTTGGCTCTCCCGGAAGACGCCAAGTCTAAAGACGTCCCCTAGCAACCGCCCGAATCCCAGTCACAGCGAGGACGGCATGATGCGTTCGTCTTGGCCGACTCTGCGAGATTGCGGGCTCTCGGACAATGCCGGTGTCCGGAGCCCCACCAGAGCCCAACCCGGCCGCCGTGCCTACTGATTTCGTCGGCGTGTCCGACCCGAGGCCGACCGTGACCCTCGATGCAGTCTCCAGCTCCCAGGTGGTCATCAAGAACGGCATGGCAACCGTGGAACTCCGCGGCATCGTCCGCGACCCCATCGCCGACAACGTGCCCCGCGGCTACAAGTCCGCCGGCCTGGCCGACATCGACTCCGTGACCATTACCGTGGACGGTTCCGAGTATAGTGCCGGCACCAACAAGACGTTCATCATCCCCGTCAAGGCCAGCGACGACTGGGCCCGCTTCGATGGCCTGAAAGACGAGAACGGCCAGAACAAATACGGCCCCGGCAAGCCCCCCTTCTGGTGCCAGCACCCCTACAAAGGCGCCTTCGGCCCCGCCTACGTCACCTTCCCCGTCAGCGAAGGCTCCCACGTCATCCGCGTCGAGACCAGCAAGAACGCCGCCGGCAACACCGGCTTCGACGAGGTGGCCGTGACGCTCGAGAAGCGCCAAATCCCAGGCACTGGGTCCTCTGAGGCCGACACGGCCGGCCCCGCGGCCGTCCTCAGCCTCTACTTCCCCCAGGCGCCCACGCCCCAGCAGGCCGACACGCTCCAGTACTTCCGCGGCGAGCGCGAACCCGCCCCCGACGACCCGTCCCTCACCGAAACCCAGGCCGACTCCCTCGCCTTGGCCGGCCAGATCAACGGACTCCAGACCGAGATCACCCTCCTCAACTTCGTGGGCCTCACGGCCCAGGCCGACACCCTCACCGCCCGCATCTCCTACACCATCAAGGGCGTCCAGACCGGCCAGGACTTGACCCTCACCGAGACCGGCCCCGAGACCCGCCTCTTCCGGTTCCGCTTCGCCGACCCCACGCCCGAGAGCCTGAAGGCCAACATCTACCTCCCCGGCAGCCCCAAGCAGTGGGGGCGCTCGCCAAATGCTTGATTCCCACGACCCGACCCCAGGGGGTGGGTACTCCCAATGGTTAAAATGGTTAACATCTGACCCTGCCCCCCCAGAAGGCGGGCGAGTCTGGCGAGACTGGGGAGGCGGCACGTGGCTGGGAGCAGAGGAGTCGTGATGAGCCTGGCATCGCGTCGGCGAACCGCTCTTGATCGCCCGCCGGCTGCATGACATGATAGCGGCATGGCGATTCCCGTGCGCGCGTTCCCCTTAGAGGAGCCTGGCTGATGCGGATACGTCTCTGGCTGCCCCTTGCCCTGCTTGCGGCCGCGTGGCCGCTCTCCGCCGACACGGTGAAGACGAAGGACGAGCAGACGCTCAAGGGCCGCGTGGTGCGCGAGGATGACAAGACGCTCGTCCTCCGCTCCACCTTCGGCGAGCTGACGATTCCCAAGGGCGAGGTGAAGGAGCATCAGCGCGCGACCTATGTGGTCGAGCTGAAGGACGGCACGAAGCTCCGCGGCCAAATCGTCGGCGAGACCCCCGAGCAGCTCGCGCTGAAGGTGGACAGCAAGGACCGCCCCGTGGCCCAGGGCGACGTGAAGGGGGTCACGGAGCGGCCCGGCATCGCCGAGGCCAAGCTCAACGAGATGCGCGAGAGGGCGCTCAAGCTGCTCCTGGACAAGAAGTACGCCGAGGCCATCGCCCTCTACCAGGAAATCCTGGAGCACGAGCCAGACGACGCGACGTCCATCTACAACCTTGCCTGCGGTTACGCGCTCACGAAGGAGAACGCCAAGGCCCTGGGCATGCTCCGCAAGTCCCTCGAAGCCGGCTTCATCAAGTTCGGCCACATCGAGAAGGACCCCGACCTGGACGGGTTGCGGGAGGAGCCCGAGTACAAGAAGCTCATGGCCGCTCGGGCGACCTACGTCGAGAGCGGCGTCGCCCTCTCCGTCGAGCGGGTCCACAAGGCCCTGGCGGCGCGCGGCATTGACGCCAAGGCCTACAAGACGCTGCACGACAAGGCTCGCAATTTCGTCTACATGCACACCCGCAGCGACGAGGACCTGGCGCAAATCCGCAAGTCCCTCGAGGAATACGGCGAGTGGCAGTGGAAGAACCTGCTCCAGAACCGCCCGCAGGACCACATCTACATCGTGCTGCTGAACACGGCCGACACCGGCAAGGTGTTCCCCCGCGGCGGGGGCGGCGTGTTCAACGCCGGCAGCAACGTGCTCCTGTGCGGCGACATCCCGGCCTGGAAGCTCGTCAAGACGAGCGTCGTGATGCACGAGTTCACCCACGCCCTCCACTTCGCCGACATGGCGGCCCGCCGCCAGACGCATCCCATCTGGCTCGTCGAGGGCCTGGCCACGCTCTTCGAGACGGCGAACCGCGATGCCGGCAAAGTGCTGCCCACCCACTCCCAGCGCCTCGGCATCCTCCACCAGGCCATCCGCGCCAAGCGCAGCATCCCCTGGACCCAGGTGATGGGCATGAACCACCCCCAGTTCATGCAGAACGCCATCATCGCCTACGCCCAGTCCCGCTACATGCTCTTCTACATGCTCGAAAAGGGCCTGCTCAAGAAGTTCTACGACGCCTACACCGAGAAGGAGGGCTATGCGGACGACAAGAGCGCCCTTCGCACCATCGAGGTCGTCTTCGGCAAGCCCATCGAGGAGGTCGAGCGCGACTGGCGACAGTGGGTCCTCGCACAGAAGGTCCCCCTGGTCCCCTTCCTTGGCGTCCGCACCAGGGACGACAAGGGCAAGCTCCTCGTCGAGGACGTCACCGCCAATTCCCCCGCCGGCAAGGCCGGCATCAAGAAGGGCGACCTCATCGCCACGCTCGACGGCCAGGCCGTCCAGGACCAGAACGACCTTATGGAGGCCGTGGGCGGGAAGAACGTGGGCGACGAGATGGCCGTCCAGGTGACGCGGGAGGGGAAGACGCTCGACCTGAAGCTCAAGCTCGCCGCGCGCCCGCCCGACGCGGACCGTCCGCCGCAGCCGCCCCAGCCGCCGCCCGCCGCCTTCCTCGGCGCCTCCGTCGAGGAGCGCGACGGCGAGGTCCGCATCAAGGAGGTCGCCAAGGACAGCCCCGCGGCCAAGGCCGGCCTGAGGGTGGGTGACCTGGTCCTCGAGCTCGACCGCAAGCCGATCACGAGCGTCCGCCAGTTCCTCGACGCCCTCAAGCCCGCCAAGCCCGGCCAGGCCATCAAGCTCACCATCGAGGCCGACGGCCTGGAGGAGACGCTCGCCATCACCCTCGCGAAGCTTCAGTGACGCACGGAGACAACTCGATGCCCGTCCTGGCCATCAACGGCGGCCCGAAGCACGTGTCCGAAGGGGCAGTGAAGCCCTGGCCACCCATCACGGCGGAGGACGAACGCCTCGTCCTCGAATCTCTCCGCAGCGACCGCCACGCCTGGGGGCCGAACTGCGATGCGCTCCAGAAGGAGTTCGCCGCCTGGAACGGCAACAAGTTCTGCTGGACCACCAACAGCGGCACCTCGGCCCTGCACATGTGCGTGGCGGCGAGCGGCGCCGCCGCAGGTGACGAGATCATCACCCCAGCCTACTCCTGGACCTCCAGCGTCTCCTGCATCCTCCATCACGGGTGCGTCCCGGTGTTCGTTGACATTGACTTCGCGACGGCGAACCTCGACCCCGCCAAGATCGAGGCGGCCATCAGCGAGCGCACCCGCGCCATCCTCGTCGTCCACCTCCACGGCCTCCCCTGCCAGATGGACGCCATTCTCGACGTCGCCCGCCGCCACAACCTGGTGGTGATCGAGGACTGTTGCCAGGCCCACGGCGCCCTCTACCGCGGCACAAAGGTGGGCAAGCTCGGCCACTGCGCCGCCTTCAGCCTCAACCAGAACAAAATGCTCACGGGCGGCGAGGGCGGCCTCTTCGTCGCCGACGACGAGGAGTTCCACAAGCGCGCCCAGGCCCTCGTCCTCTTCGGCGACTTCCGCGAGCCTGTCGCCCAGGTCGGCTACCACGCCTACGGCCTGGCCTACATGTACCGCAACAACGACCTCTCCGCCGCCTTCGCACGCGCCCAGCTCCAGCGCCTCGACACCTTCATCGCCGACGCCCGCACCCTCGCCGAGGCCGTGACCGCCGAGCTGCGCGGCACCCGCGGCCTCATCCTGCCCGTCGAGAGCGGCGAGTGCCGCTCGAACTGGTACAACTACCTCATCCGCGTGGACCCCGCCGCCTGTGGCTACACGGGCCTGGGCGAGGAACTCCGCGAGGCCGTCCTCAAGGCCATGCAGGCCGAGGGCGCGCCCGTGGGCGTGTGGCAGCGCCGCATCCTGCCCGAAATGGGTGCCATCCGCGCACGCGACGCCTATGGCAACGGCTACCCCTGGTCGGCCGGCCGAGCCGGCGTGGACTACCATCCCAGCCAGTTCCCCGAAGCCCTTCGCCACGTCAACACTTACTTCATTCTCGGCTGCCTCCGCACGCCCAACACCGTCGAGACCGCCCGCCTGGTCGCTCAGGCCATCCGCAAGGTGATGGAGAACCTCGGCGAACTCGACGTCGCCGCCGTCGCCAAGACCGCCGACCGCTCGCTCTACGAGCGCGGCTGGAAGCAGCAGCGCTAGGATCGGCCCGATCCGTCCGATCCGTCGGATCAGTCCGATCATTCGAGGGGCAAGCCCCAGATGACCGGCCGGCAGCGCCTCCTCGCCATCCTCTCCCATCGCCCGCCCGACCGCGTGGCGTGGACCACCCTGGTGGACGACCGCACCCGCTCGGCCATGCCGCGACGCATCCGCGAGATGCCCGTCCTCGACTTCTATCGCCACATCGGCTGCGATATCCTTCAGTTCGGCAACTACGGCCTGCCGCGCGACCTCTGCGTTCCCTCGCCCGCACGGCTCATCACCCCGCCCATCGAGACGCAATGGAGAACGGAGGGCGATGGCCTTGCCATCCGCACCCAGAAGACCCCCTGGGGCACCCTCGTCGCCACCTTCCGCAACGGCCACCCCATCAAGCACCCCGTCGAGACACTCGCCGACCTGCGCGTCCTCAAAAACCTCTGGGACGGCTCACACTACGAGGAGGCGCGCCCCCCACCGGCATCTTCTTCCCCTCTCCCGCATTCTTCTTCCCCTCTCCCTCTGGGAGAGGGAGCCTGGCCCTCTTCCCCTCTCCCGAGGGCAGAGGGAGCCTGGCCCTCTTCCCCTCTCCCAGTGGGAGAGGGTAGGGTGAGGGCCGCCATTGGCGATGATGGCCTCTACATCCCCACCCTCGACCCCTCACCCGTCCAGCAACTCATCGAGATGGACATGGGGATGGCCAGCTTCTACTACATGCTCCAGGACCACCGGGACGAGCTGGAGGGCCTGCTCGACGCGATGCACGCCTGCCGCATGCAGGAGTACGAGATCGTCGCCCGCCGCTCGCCCGCCCCCGCCCTGATGCCCGTCGAGAACACGAGCACCACCCTAATCAGCCCCGCCCTCTATCGCCGCTACAGCCTGCCGCAACTCCGCGACTTCTGCTGCGCATGCCACCGCCACGGCAAGAAGGCCATCCTCCACATGTGCGGCCACCTCAAGGCCCTCCTGCCCGAGCTGGCCGAGACGGGCCTCGACGGCATGAACGCCCTCACCCCACCCCCCGTGGGCGACCTGCCCTTCGAGCAAGCCCTCGACGCCCTGGGCGACCGCCTCATCATCCTCGGCGGCATCTTCGACGGCGCGGTATTCC
>VGYV01000091.1 GCA_016872855.1 Planctomycetota bacterium | reverse complement strand
CCTTGTCCCAGGGCTCCCGTTGGTCGCCCTGGGCTACGGCTGGACCACCCCCTTCGGGGGCTGACCGGGGGCCACGAGAAGATGTGGGCAAAGATCAGGGCGTAAGCCGTGGGATCACCGCGCCCCACGGACCAGCCCCGTAGGGGCGGCAGAAGCCACGCCCTCAGGGCTTCTGCCGCCCCTACGGGGCTGTGAACCTTGTCGCCACCTGGACCCACGGCTTACGCCGTGGGCTACCCTCTGACGCCCGCCCTTGGCGGGCTGCGGAGCCCGAGATGTGGACAAAGACCAGGGCGATGCCCTGGGCGATCGCAGTACACCCCGGTCGGGGCTGTCAGGCGTCCCGCCACAACTGCGCATCGCGCCCGACGTTGCATCCGTGGCCTCCGTGCGCTACACTCCCGCCACTGTGGTATCCCTGAACCGTGCATGAAGGAGTGTGCTGTGCAGGTGCTTCGTCTCGCGTCGTGTGCCATGCTGGTCGGAGCCCTGTCGCTTGCAGCGGAGCCGCCCAAGGAGTCGAGCCGAAGGCCCTGGGCCGGGCCTACCTGTGCGCCGACTATGGCGCGGGCAAGGTGCTGCTCGTCAACAAGGAGGGCAAGATCGAGTGGGAGGCCAAGGCCCCCGGCGCACAGGACATCTGGCTACTTCCCAACGGTAACATCCTCTTCACCCACGTCAAGGGCGTCAAGGAGATGACCCGCGACAACAAGGTCGTCTGGGAGTACAAGACGGCCCCCGCCAACGAGGTCCACGCCTGCCAGCCTCTGCCCGACGGCGTCGTGATGGTCGCCGAGAGCGGCCCCTGCCGCATCATCGAGGTGGGCCGCGACTGCAAGGTCCTCAAGGAGGTCAAGCTCACGACCAACTGCAAGAACACCCACGGCCAGATGCGCGGCGCGCGCAAGCTCGCCAACGGCCACTACATCGTCGGCCAGTATAGCGACGCCGTCGTCCGCGAATACGACGCCGACGGGAAGATCGTCTGGGAGTTCAAGCACAAGTGCGCCTTCGCGGGCATCCGCCTGCCCAACGGCAACACCCTGGTCGCCACGGGCGACGCCCATCGCGTGGTCGAGGTGGACCTCAAGGGCGAGGTCGTCTGGGAGATCAACGAGAACGACCTGCCAGGCAACCCCTTGCGCTTCGTCGCGGGCCTGGAGCGGCTGCCGAACGGCAACACCGTCATCTGCAACTGGGGCGGCCACGGCCACGTCGGCCAGCAGCCGCAGATAGTCGAGGTGTCGCGCGACAAGAAAGTCGTCGCCGAGCTCTACGACAACAAGCAATTCAGAACCATCCCCGGCGTCTTCCTCCTCGACGCCGAGGGCGACGTGACCAAGTGCGAGAGGCTGCGCTGAAGCGAGGCGACCGATCTCTCCTCGTGGCTAAGCCCCCGGGCGTGTGGCCCAAACCTCATTCAGGGCAACAACCCCGTTCGGAGGCCCGCCTTCAGGCGGATTGGGGCACGAGAAGACCGCCTGAAGGCGGGACTCCCAACGAGTTCCCCACCTGGGCAACACGCCCTTACGACCTGACACCATTCCGACACTGTTGCGGACTCCTGTCCCGACAAGCGTCCCGCTTGTCGAAGCGCCGAAGCGACCGCTACATTGTGGCCGGGCCTTCCCTGTTCTGGGACTTCCCGCAACGGGAACTACTCAGCGCGACGGCTCGGCAGGCCGCGGCTCCTTCGCCGCCGCGAGCTGTTCCCTCACGAATCGTGCCTTCCGCTCGAGCACCTTATCCCCGCAACTCTCCATCCTCTTCAGCTCCGCCTCCATCGGCACCCAAAGCACAGGATGCTCCTTCGCCACGCCCGCTAGCAGCGCTACAATGTTCGACCGCTCGACCCTCTCGCCGAAGATGAACAGACCATCGTCCTCCGCGTCGGCGTACAGCCGCACGCTGAGCCTGGGTTTCTTCCCTCCCTGCGCATTGCCTTTCTTCGCCATCAGGCTCCGCTGCCGGAAGGGTGACTCCTTGTCGTGATAGTAGCAGTAGGGAGAAACCGTATCAGGATCGAAACCCACGGGCACGCGCCCGCTCTCCTTAGCGATTCTGTACGCCAGGGTCTCGGAGTGGGTCTTCACCCCTCGCGGAAGAAGCTGGCGCACGAATTCCGCCGGCGGCACGCCATACCACCTGGCCAAGGGCATGCCCTGCGGCATGTGGTCACTGCGAAGGCGGACGGTGCCCACCGCCGGGCTTAAGGCGTAGACCCAGTCCGAACAGAGCATGTGCCGCTCTCCTTCAGCAATGGTGTCTACCACGATGGTGAAGGCATGGTCAACATCATCCGGCTGGGGTGGTTCGACGTCGAGGCACGAGAGCTCCCGCGAGTCGCCGAGATCGAGGAAGAGCAAGTGCCGCACATCCTTGTACAGGTCGCCGCCCAAAAGAGTTCTCCTGCACCGCAGGCGAACGAGGAATGACCGGATACTGTTCGGCTCAACCGTCTCCAGATGATTTGGCTGCAACAGGTCCCATGCCCGGAGGGCACCGGATGCACGGGGACCTGCCAACAGGAGATCCCCGCTGTCACCTCTCCTGGCGCCAGTCTCCCTGCCCACTGTGACGTCGAGGGCACCAAGATCCGTGCGTTCTGGGAGAGCCAGCATGATGTGCTTCATGTAGGTCGAGAACTTTGCTGTCACGGAATCGTCATTGACGACCAGCGCCCCTAATGTCGCCACCTTGACCGACGAGAGCGTGACCAGTTGATTCGACTGGTTGAGAAGCTGGAATGCCAGCTCGACCTCCGACACATCGTCCTTAGGGAAGCGGCTTAGCTCCGTGTGATCCTCCGGCTTGGCGCGGCCGTGCTCCTTGGGTTTCGGGGGCTCGAATCGCTCTGTGCGGAAGAGGAGCTTGCCGGTGCGGAGGACGACCTCGCCGGGGATGTCGGGCGGTCGCTCGGTGGGGCGGAAGAAGAGGACGTATGCGGCGGCAACGATGGCGATGAGCGCAGCGGCTGCCCCAAGGGCAACAGGCCAACGCCTCCAGCCGCGGCGTCGCGGCGGGCCTCCCGCGCCGTCAGCCGCTACATCCGCCGCGGCAAGCTCCCCCCCTCGGTCATTCCGAGCGGAGCCTTGCGAAGTCGAGGAATCTCTCCTGTCTGGAGCCTTCGGAGAGATGCCTCGACTTCGCTCGGCATGACGGACTTCGCCGCGGCCAGTTGAGACGCCGAGAAGGTCCGTGCTCGAGTCCGTGCCCTGCTCGGGCGCCGCAGGGGACTCGATGGCGTTGAGCGCTTCGAGCAGGTGCTGGGCGTTTGGGTAGCGGTCGGCTGGGTCCCTCTGGATGAGGCCGTGAATGACCCGGCAGAGACCGCGCGGGCAGGCGGGGACGAGCTGGGCGAGGGGCGTGACTTCGGTCGTCAAGCGCTTGCGGGCAAGCTCGGCAGGCGTCTGTCCATCGAAGGGGGGACGGCCGGCGATGGCCTGGTAGAAGGTTGCGCCCAGGGAGTAGAGGTCGCTGCGCGGGTCCGCGGGGTGTCCCTCGGAGACCTCGGGGGCCATGTAGAGCGGCGTGCCGAGCGCCGCGCCGCTCGCCGTCACGCTCACGTCCACCCCCTCGTGCTTGGCGAGGCCGAAGTCGGCCACCTTCAACAGGCCGTCGGAGGTGAGGAGGAGGTTGCCCGGCTTGATGTCGCGGTGGAGGACGCCGACGGCGTGGGCTTTGGCGAGGGCCGATGCGGCCTGCTTGAGGAGCTCGAGCGCGCGGTCGGGCGCAAGCCGGCCCTCGCGCCTCAGGAGGGCGGCGAGCGAGCCGCCCTCGACGAACTCCATGGCGATGAACTCGCGGCCCGCGTCGCGGCCGACGGTGTAGACTTCGATGATGTTGGGGTGGCGGATGGCTGCGGCGGCCCTGGCCTCGCGGCGGAAGCGCTCGATGAAGTCCGAATCCGCCGCGAAGCGCTCGGGCAGCACCTTGATGGCGACGAAGCGGCTCAACGCCGGCTGGCAGGCCCTATACACTGCGCCCATGCCGCCGCGGCCCACCGCCTCGACGATCTGGAACTCCCCGAGGCTCGCGCCTATGAGAGGATCGTCCGGTGCCGGCCGGGACGCCGCGCTCTGAGTCTCAGTTGGGGCTTCGGAGGAGGGCGGCGTGGCTCCACAGGCGGGAGCGAGGAGCTCGGCCTCACAGACGGGGCAGACGACTCTCCCGTCAACCGCCGGGTCATGCTCGAACCGACGGCCGCACTCGGGGCACTCGATGGGGAGGCTGACCACAGCGCTCCTCCCGACCGTTCGGTAGGAAACATGGCTCGCCTGCAACCGCCACGTGCATTGTAGCGGCGGAAGGAGGGGGAGTCAAGCCCGTGCGCGATGGCGAAAAAGGGACCCTCGACGCGGCAGAAAAGGGTCCCTTTGGATGGGCGCGCGACTGCCACTATGGCAGGGATGGCGGTGCCCAGGCGGCCGGTGTTCAGGCGCGCCCCCCGTGCGCGCACGGGGGCGCGCCTGGACCTCCTAGGGCTGGGCGAGCAGGGCGCGGCACTCGGCAAGGGCGGTGAGGACATAAGGCGTGGCGAGGATCGGGTCGTCCTCCATCCAGCGCATGGCCTTGTTCGTCCAGGAGCCATCGGGGTTCTGGATGGCGACGAGGCGCTCGGCTAACTCCTTGGCCCACTGGCGCTTAGTGCCATCGGGCAGGGCGATGGTCGGGGACTTGAGGAGGGCGAGGGCCTTCGACATCGAGAGGTAGTAGTAGAGGAGGCCCTGGAGCTTCTGGTCCTCGGGCATCCCGGGGTTCATGTCGAGCGTGTAGTTCTCGGCGAGCCACTTCTGCGCGGCCTGGACGCGGGGGTCGTCGGGCTTGAGGCCGCAGAGGACGTAGCCCCGGAGGAGCGCGTAAGTCATTGAACCATAAGACTTAAGGATCACCCTGCCGTCGGGGAGCTTGATCATTCCAGCCTTGCTGGAGCCTGGGTAGTAGACGGCGCCGCCGTCGTTGCCGGCCCACTTCTCCGGGTTCGACTCCGAGCGGTTCTGGCAGCGCTGGAGGAACTCAAGGCAGTTCTTGAATGCCTCGGAGTCTTCGCTAAGTCCAGCAGCTCTAAGGGCTTCGAGCGTGAACTGGGTGTTCGAGAGGTCGCCCCGCTTGTCGCTGTTGTAGCCCCAACTCCCGTCCTTGTTCTGGATAGTGAGGAGGAATTTCTTGGCCTTCTCGATGAGCTCCTTATGGGCCGGCTCGCCGTAGGCGACGAGGGCGGCGATGGCGGCGGCGGTCTGGTAGTTGGCCAGGCCCGCTTCGCCCGGGGTGCTGATCGAGCCATCGGGCTGCTGCATCGAGGCGACGTAAGCGATTGCCTTCTTTACCCTTGCGTCGTCGCGAAGGGTCGCGGCGTCCGGGGAGGCCAGGATGGCGGAGAGGGCGAGGGCGGCCTTGCCGACCTCGGCCGGGCCGCCGAATGTGCCGTCCTCCTTCTGCTGGGCAAGCAGCCACTGGGCGCCCTTGCGCGAGCTCGCCTCGACGCGCTGGAGCAGGGCAGCGGCGTCGCCGGCCGCAGGCTGGACGGAAGTTGTTGTGCTTTGGCTACTTGTGGACGCCTTTGGCTCGGCCACGTTGGCCTGTGTCTGGCCTTCGCCTGAGCAGCCTGCCAGGGCGACAAGCAGACCGGCGAGTGCTGCAAGGACTACATCTCGGCGCATAGCTCAACTCCGGAAGGTTCGCAGCTCCCGTACCTCACCGGGTAACACAGCAATTCATGTGCCGGGGCAGCGCGCTGTGTGTGAGTCGCGTAAACGCTTGCAGGCGCACGACTTAGGATGCGCCCACGAGTCGGCTGTGCTCTGCTCCGGCTACGCAGTGTCCACCTGGTGTACGCCCTATGCCCATCGGCGGCGGCGCAGCAGGCAGCTCAGAGCCTGGACGGCGGCGGCGCAGGCAGCGTAGACGCCGGTGAGCAGCAAGGCTCTGAGGTGGACCGAGGCGATGGCCGAGGCGGGGTAGCGGAACCCGTAGTAGATGAGGACGGACGACTCGTAGAGCTTCTCGCTTCTCAGGGGGTCAGCCTCGAGGATGGAGCCGCCGACGATGAGCCAGGGGTTTGTCCAGAGCGAGGCGTCAATGACGAGCATCCTGGCGCTCTGGCCGGGCGCCGCTTCCACAAGTGCGTTGACGAAGAAGACTTGGCCCAACATGGCGAGGGCGACAAGGGTGCCAAGCAGTTGCGCCGCCGAAGGCCGGAAGCGGAGAGTCCTGAGCAGGACTGTCAGCGCAGCCAGTAGCCACGCGAAGGCAAGGAGAAAGACGTGAGCCGAGGCCACGCGGGGCAGGAGCACGTCCCCCCGTGCTTCAATCGCGCACAGGACGACACCAATCGAGACGATAGCAACGAGGGGCAGAAGGACCGACAGGAGCCAGCTCGCCGACTCCCGTGCGGCGAGGAACGGCGCCGCGACCGCGAGGAGCAGCGACTCGATGGCCAGGAGGCACAAGACGAGGCGCGAGCCGTGCGGCTTCGCGGGATGGGGGAGGAGGATGGCGGCCACGAGCATCACCGCGAAGCAGAGGGCTACGATGGCGCACGCGCCCTTCCACGGTGCGGATGCCTGGGGATTCCCTGGCTGGTGCAGCATGAGCCTCTCGCCCAATGCCCTGGAGAGTGGCCGAGCAACAGCAGATAGTATAGACCGGGCGGGGGCGGTGTCAAGGAGGGCGGGCGGCCTTGACAAAGTGGCCGCCATGAGCTACAAGGGCACGCAATGTGGGGCGTTTCCGCAGTCCAATCATACGAAGGAGACCGTCGCTTGGCTATCAAGGTGGCCTTCATCGGCGCAGGCAGCATCGGCTTCACGCGAGGGCTGTTCCGCGACATCCTCGCCGTGCCCGAACTCCAGGACACGCAGTTCGCCTTCCACGACATCAACAAGCGCAACCTCGACATGGTCGTGGCCCTCTGCGAGAAGGAGCTGAAGGCGGCGAAGCTCCCCGCGACCATCACGGCAACCCTCGACCGCCGCCGCGCCGTGGCCGACGCCGATTACGTCCTCAACGTCGTCCGAGTGGGCGGGCTCGACGCCTTCAAGCTGGACATTGACATCCCGCTCAAGTACGGGGTTGACCAGTGCGTGGGCGACACCCTGGCCCCCGGCGGCATCATGTACGGCCAGCGCAACATCCCCTGCATCCTCGACTTCTGCCGCGACATGCGCGAGGTGGCCAAGCCCGACGTCCTCTTCCTCAACTACGCCAACCCCAACGCCATGAACACCTGGGCCGCCATCGAATACGGCAAGATCAACACCGTGGGCCTCTGCCACGGCGTCATCGGCGGACACCACCAGATCGCCCAGGTCCTCGGCGCCAAGAGCGCCAAGGAAGTGGACATCATCTGCGCCGGCATCAACCACCAGACCTGGTACATCCAGATCATCTACCAGGGGCGCAAGGTCACGAGCGAGGAGCTGCTGGCCGCCTTCGAGCGGCACCCCGTCTACGCGAAGACCGAGAAGGTGCGGATTGACGTCCTCCGCCGCTTCGGATACTACTCCACCGAATCCAACGGCCACCTCTCCGAATACGTCCCCTGGTATCGCAAGCGCCCCGCCGAAATCAGGAAGTGGATTGACCTGTCGAGCTGGATTCTCGGCGAGACCGGCGGCTACCTCCGCGTCTGCACCGAGGGCCGCAACTGGTTCAAGACCGACTTCCCCAACTGGCTCAAGGCCGACCCCAAGCCCATCTCGCCCGAGACCCGCGGCCACGAACACGGCTCCTACATCATCGAGGGCATCGAAACCGGCCGCCTCTACCGCGGCCACTTCAACGTCCGCAACAGCGGCACCATCTCCAACCTGCCCGACGACTGCATCGTGGAGGTGCCTGGCTACGTTGACCGCAACGGCATCAATATCCCGCGGGTGGGCGACCTGCCGCTCGCGTGCGCCGCCACGCTCATGGCCAGCATCAACGTCCAGCGCATGGCCGTCAAGGCCGCCGTCGAGGGCGACGTGACGCTCCTCAAGCAAGCCATGCTCCACGACCCGCTGACCGCCGCGTGCCTGAACCCGCCCGAGATATGGCAGATGACCGACTCGATGCTCGTGGCGCAGGCGAAGTGGCTGCCGCAATACGGCGGGCAGATCGCTGCGGCGAAGAAGCGCCTCGCCAGCGAAAAGCCGCTCGGCACCTGGAAATGGAAGGGCGCCGCCCGCCTCCACACCAAGAGCGTGGCCGAGATGAGGGCGGAACGAAGGAGGAGACCGGGCGCTAAATGATGGCCTTTGACTCCGACCGGCGCTGAGCCCCGCTTCCTGCGGCCGATGACAAGCCGCTTCCGCCTAGACCGTCCCGACGCCTTGGTGCACAGGAAGCGCACTGACGTGGGGATCGCCCTCGTCGGTCCCCGCCCCAGCAAGGTGCTTGGCCAACCGAAATGACATGCGACGCCGCAGGAGCCATTCGCCAGGCATGTTACGTCTTTGCGCTGCGCGCTGTGCCTGGCACTACATCTTGCGCACCTGTACGCTGGACCGCGTACCGGCGGCGTGTGCCCTCGGCCTCGCTCTGGGCAGGCCCGACGCCGCGAGACGCGGGGCGAGGACGTCCCGCCCACAGTAGATTAACAGAGGGGATTGGGCGCCCGGCACGAACCGTTTTGTTTCGGCTTGACAGCTTGGCGGCCCATTGATACACTCTCTGAAGTCCACAGGCCCGTTGATGCCGACAATGGGCCATGTCCCGGGCCCATGGCCACGGAGGAGTTTGGTGCCAGTGCCCCGCCTGTTGCGTCGGCGACTCCACGGCCACCTGCCGTGGACATCAAAGGGCCTGCAACGCGGCATCCACACCGTGTACGACGAGTTCCTGAGCAATGCGACTGTTGCGTGTTCGGCGCCGGGCACGTTCTTCTGGGCGGGTGAATTCGTTCCGCAGAACGGAGGCATCGCATTGCTCCAGAAGCTCCCCGGCCGTGTGTGGGCCGCGCTGGTCCCTGCGACACGGAAGCACGGAATCCGGCTGGAGAGGGCCGACGGGGAGCCATGCATCAACTGCTATACGCCTGAGAGGAACGAGTTTGCCCGACAGGCGATCGAGCAGAAGCTGGCAGAGAAGATGGAGTCTCTCATCGAAGCGTGGTGGAAGGCAGAGACGGGACAAATGGGGGCACCCGGCTTCGAGATGAGAATCCTGTCTGAGATCCCGCGCGGCCGCGGCATCAATCTGCGTGGCGCGGCCTCAGCAGCAATCGCAACCGCTCTCTTCCTCGCGTGGTCACACGCCGCCGGAGGAGGGGTCACAGATGAGGATGTGGCACGATGGCGCGAGATAGCGGAAGTGAGGCGATGCAGCCGGCGCGGGCTGCTGCCTTCCACGGCGGCAGTCGCGAGCCTTGACCGTGTCTTCGCTCTCGCTTTCAGGTTCAGTTCACTTCTGGATGGGGAGAACTGCTCTGGTGCTGCTGCCATGGCCCCATTCATGCACTCTCGAAGCCCTATCGTTTACTGGTCAGAGATGCGGACAGCCCACAGCGCCGGGTGTGAGGGAGGATCAACTGCCCTCAAAGGATGGGACTGGGATCGCCAGGGGCCCTTGCCGCTCTCTCGGCTGGATTATGGTGCGATGGCCCTGGAACAAGCCACGGGGCGAACGGGTGTGCTCGACATGGCTGGCCTCCAGTTTGGACTAGTGTTCAGCGGCGAGCCGAGGAAGCCGGCCATCCGCGGCACAGTTGCTGCCAGGATCCAGGAACTGGAGGCTGTCGCTGCCTATGCCAAAGAAGCTCTCGGAACCGATCGCGGGCGCAAGGCGAACACGGGTGGGGATGCCCGGCGGACCGTTCTGCACTGGTGGGAGAAGAAGCAGTCGTTCGCATGCACTTGGGAGACCTATCTGAATGCAATCGCTGCTGCTGCCCTGGAGGTCATGTGGTCATTCACTCGGCCATACGCGTCTCGTGACGCTCCGCCGGTGTGCAGGGCGGTCAACCGTGTGCAAGCGGCCCTCACGGCGGCTGGGTTCAGTTCACCAGAGACGGAGCGCCCAATGTCCGCGCTGATGCAGTACTATAGGACATTGCCGGCGCCTCCTGAGTCACTTGGAATCAAGCTGCTCGGGTCAGGAGGCGGGGATTTCCTCTACGTGCTGCCTTACCATGGTCTGCACGACAAGCGGGCGGAGGCCATGGAACACATTGCATCGGCGGCAGGAGCTCTCACGCCATGGCTCGACTACGATACGATGCTTGATGGGGTCATTGAGGACGAAGGCGTGCGGGTCGAAGTTGGGGCGCCGGGTTCCCCCAGTCAACCCCAGGACATCTCCAGCAAAGACCCGAGGCAACGGGATAAGGCGATATTCGAGATGTGGGCAACGGGGAAGCACGCCACATATGCCGATCTGGCTGATGAGCTAGGGCTATCCGAGAGAGCCGTTTACTGTACCATCGGGAGGTATCGCCACAGGGATAGAGAAGGCTACAGGAGGGGCATGGAGCAGCGCAAGCGCGCTCGGAAGATGCCTGGCTGAGATCACCTTGTCAAGTGGCGCGGGTGTTTTACAGCCCCCAGATTTTGCTCGCCATTCGGCGTTCTGACCGTCCGCTTCTGGAAAGCGCGCCTGGAAAGACCGCGACACGCCGGCACTGCTCCTATAATGAGAAGGTCGGCGGGTAGTGGTGGCCTGCAACGCCAGGCCGTCGGAGGCCGTCGCAAACGGCTTCCCATGTGGCGAGGGAGAGAGGAGCGGGACATCGAGGAACCCACACGGAAGCGAAAGGCGCCCAGAGGACCTGTCTGGGACGCCCTCCTGGTGCCGGTCGGGAGGCAGGAAGCACCGCCCCCGCAGAGATAGCGACACGACTGGCTGAGACGGGGGCAGAGCCAGTCAGACGATGGTTCAGTGGGTCTCACATCACTCGCTGGGGAATTCCGATGAAAGCCTTGAAAGCAGCAACGGTTGTGTGTCTGTTCCTGGCGTGCGGGTCAGTAGCCATCGCAGGAAGCCCGGGGGGACACACCCACGATGCCTCCCAGATCACCGGCACACTCGTCGACTCACAGATCTCCGACGACCTGAGCATCTCTGGCCTCGGGTTTATCGACGCTGCGGCAATCAAGCTCGGCATGATCCTTGACGCGTTCGTCTCTGACGTGCTCACCATCGCCGAGGGCGGTGATGTTCACGGTGGAGCGATCAAGAGAGGGATCGTGGCGGAGGCGCGGATAGACGGCTTGATAGCCCGCGTCGCTCAGGTGATGACGATAGTGCTCGCCAATGACGGGCCTGGCTCTGGTCTCATCGCCGACCGCCTGGACGATCTTGACTCCACCGACTTCGCGCGCAAGGCGCACACACATGATGCCGGCGATATCGCCGGGCAGCTGGCGGAGAGCCAGCTCCCCGCGAGCGCCACGACGCAGGGCAATGAGTTTAATGCACCCGGCAAGTTGGTCCGACTGAATGACCGAGGGAAAGTGCCCTCGGATCTCATCGACTTCCCCGCATCGGGCGTACCGGTCGGCGCGATCATCATGTGGTCAGGAACGGCCATCCCAACCGGGTGGGCTCTTTGCGACGGGACGAACGGGCGACCGGACCTGAGGGATCGCTTTATCGTCGGAGCGAGCGCGACAAAAGCTGTGAACTCCGTCGGTGGAAGCGCGAGTCACAACCACACAGGCAGCACTGGTCCGGCCGATGGCAAGATATGGATCGATGACAACAGTGGCGGCACGGACTACTGGTCCGTACGCGACAGCCACACCCACACGGTAACCACAAATGCCGCGAGCAGTCTACCCCCTTACTACGCATTGGCCTTCATCATCAAGACCGCTCCATGAGCAGGCATGTCCTCTTGGCCGGAGTCTGGCGGTGCAGTGGCCTCACGCCACTGCACCGACGCCGTGGCAAACACGCGGTGCCGCGCTTCCGGGCTTTGGTGCCCATCAGTCAACCGTGCGTCAGGCTCTAGATCATTTCTGTGGCAGAGGAACCGTGCGGCTCCTGCCTGATGCTAACCGGCAGATGCCAAGCGGCGGACGGAGAGGCGGTCGTCGGCACGGAGGGGCTCGATGTCGGTCTGGGGGACCACCAGGACAGCCACGGATTCGTCGAGGGCGTTGAAGACCTCCAGGACGCAACCCCTGGGTCCGCCCTTTGGATGGGGCACGCGGTCCACGACAACGGCAACGTCGCCCCTGCGGAGGCCGTGTTCCACAACGTCCCGCCGGAGGGCTACGCGCTGGTAGAGCTTGGGTATCACGAGCGTTGCTCCCTTTGGGGCTTGAGGGTGACGAAGTGCACGCTGCCGTCCGCATGCCATCGCAGCCAGATAGTGGTGACGGGCAGCGACACGCCATTGGGTCCTGTCAAGTCGCCTTCCAGGCGAAGGAACTCCCCGTACTGATTCTCGCCATCCGGTACGGCCTCGGCCCGCGCTGCCAGCACCCTGAGGGCCCGCAGCAGCGCTCCGGGATTCTCCAAGGTGAAGCCGGCTTGAGCCAAGAACTTGGACTTGTCGCCCTGCGCTCTCCACACAAGCAAGTAGCGAGTCAGCTTCTCTCGCGGGATGACGGCGTCCTGCGTGATTCTCACAGACCACCTTGATTATAGTGCGCGAGGGGCAGCACTGCAAGACTGACGACGCGCGGACAACCGGCATTCTAATGCCTTCGGGCCGCACCTGCAAGTGAACGCACAGGCGCCGGAGCGGGCCACATGGCAGCTTCGGGCCTCCGAGAGATTCCTCGACTTCGCAAGGCTCCGCTCGGAATGACCGGGGGCCTGTCACCTCTTCTCTTCCACCGCCAGCGCGACGTATTTGGACTCGAGGTATTCGTGGATGCCTTCGGTGCCGCCTTCGCGGCCGATGCCGCTCTCCTTCCAGCCGCCAAAGGGGGCCTGGACGGTCGCGGGGGAGAAGTCGCCGATGGAGACGATGCCGCATTCGAGGCCCTCGGCGAGCCTGATGGCCGCCCCGATGTCGCGCGTGGCGACGTAGGAGGCGAGGCCGTAGGTGGAGTCGTTGGCCATCTCCAGCGCCTCATCGAGGCTCTTGAAGGGGATGATGGGCATGACGGGGCAGAAGGGCTCCTCCTGCATGATCGCCATGTCGCGGGTGAGGCCGGTAAGAACGGTCGGCTCGACGAAGTGGCCCTTGGGCAGGTGTGGCGGGCGGCGGCCGCCGGTGAGCACCTTCGCTCCCTTGCTCAGGGCGTCCTGGACGAAGCCGAGCGCCTTGTCGCGCTGGGAGGCCACGGCCATCGGACCCATCGTCACGTTCTCGTCGAGGCCGTTGCCGAGGACGCGCTTCTTGGCCTCGGCGACGGCGGCCTCGACGAAGCGGTCGAAGATGTCCTGGTGGACGTAGAAGCGGCTGGCGGCGATGCAGGACTGGCCGGCGTTGCGGAACTTGCTGAGGGCGGCGAACTTCGCCGCCTCCTCGGCCCCATAGTCGGGCAGGGCGATGAAGGGGGCGTGGCCGCCGAGGTCAATCGAGATCTTCTTCACCTGGTCGGCGGCCCGCCGCATGATCTGCTTGCCAACGCCCGTCGAGCCCGAGAAGCTGATCTGCCGCAGCTCGGGAGCGGCGTAGAATGCCTCCATGCACTCGTCGGCAGGGCCGAGCACCAGGTTGGCCACGCCGGGCGGGAGGCCGGCGTCATCCAGGCATTCGAAGAGCTTGATGAGGTTGAGAGGGGTCGAGGTGGAGGGGCGTGCGACGCATGTGCAGCCTGCGGCGAGGGCTGGGGCAATCTTGCGTCCCTGGAGGAAGAGCGGGAAGTTCCAGGGGCTGATCATCGCGCACACGCCGACGGGCTGATAGAGGATGAAGAGGCGCTTGTTGCGGAAGCTGGCGGGCACGATTTCGCCGCAGACCCGCTTGCCCTCTTCGGCGAAGTACTCGAAGAAGGTGGCCGTGGCGAGCACTTCGAGGCGGGCCTCGGAGAGCGGCTTGCCCTGCTCCATCGTGAGGGCGCGGGCGATTTCCTCGGCGCGCTGGCGGAGAAGCTCCGCCGTCTTCTTCAGCGGCAAGGCCCGCTCGTAGGCGGTCATCGCCCGCCAGGACGGGAAGGCCTTGGCCGCGGCGGCGATGGAGCGTTCGGTCTCGGCCCGGCCGCCGTAGCCCACCTCACACAGCATATCCTCCGTCGCGGGGTTGGTCACTGCGATCTGGCGGCCCGAATCCGCCTCGCACCATTTCCCGTTGACATACAGCGAACCGCGAAGCGCAGGAGCGGTCATCAGGCGATCTCCCGAGAAGCTTGTGCCTTCCCCGCCGCGGGGTACCTATGAACTGAGCCGCGGCTTGGCCTGTGTCTGAGCCACCTTGATCAGGACCCTGAGGGCATCGTTGACGGCTTCGTCGTTGGGAAAAGCCTTTGCCACGTCGGGCGCGAGCAAGGCGAGGTTAGTGCCGGCGCGAAAGCGTCGGTAGTACTTCCCGCGGACGCCCCCCTTCATCTTCGAGAAGTCGTACTCGGCACGGAAGCCGTCGTCAGCGTCAGATCGCGTTGCCTTCTTCATGGAACCTTCTCTCCTTTCGCGTCGCGGCCCGCGCATTGATGATCCGGATGCGATCACCCCTGTCGGCATGAGCAACCACCAGCACCCTCCGACGGCTGGACATGCCCATTGTCAGGTAGCGCCCCTCCCCGACTGAGTGGGCCGGATCCGGGTACGTGAGCGACAGCGGGTCGTCGAGTACGCTGGCGCCCTCGTGGAAAGAGACGCCATGCTTCCGAAGATTGCCAGCCGCCTTGCCGGGGTCCCACTCGAATTCCATTGCCCGGCCTCTCACTGGCCGCGGAGCGCACCCTTAGCGCCGGAGCCCACTCCAAGCGCGCCCCATACACTGCATGCTACGCCGGCTCAGTGGCCCTGTCAAGCCCGGTATCTCCATGCCGCGGTGCGTCACGCCCCAACCTGCGCCGGCTATGCGTTGACGAGCTTCTGGACGGCGGCGACGACGGAGGCCGGGTCAATGCCCTGCTCGGCGTAGAGGTCGTCGGGGGTGCCGGAGCTGGCGTAGCGGCGGACGCCGAGCATCTCGAGCCTGCACGCAATGCCGCTGAGGGCCAGCGCCTCGGCCACGGAGGCGCCCAGGCCCGTCCACACGTGGTGGTCCTCGCAGGTGACAATGGCGCCCGTCCTCGCCGCAGCCCGGATGGCCTCGAGGTCGGGGGCCGTCGGGCAGCTCATCGCCATCAGGCCCACGCTCAGGCCCGCGGCATTCAGCTCGGCCACGGCCTTCTGGCAGTAGGGCACCATCGTGCCCATCGCAATGACCACGGCGTCGCGGCCCTCGGCGATGACATCCGCCTTGCCGTACTCGAAGCTGTAGTCGCCCGCATAGAACGGCTCGCCTTTCGCGTTGGTCACGATGGGCAGCTTCGAGCGGCCCATGGCGACGGCGAAGTTGCCCGGCTCCCTCGAGATGTAGCGGACCACTCGGTCGGTCTGATTGCCGTCGGCGGGGACGACGATCTTGAAGCCGTAGAGGTTGCGCATTGCGCCCACATAGTCGAGGCACTGGTGGGTCTTGCCGTCCTCGCCCACGTCGAGGCCGCAGTGGGTGCAGACGAGCTTGAGATTCGTCTCGTTGATGTCATTCAGGCGGTGCTGGTTGTAGGTCTCGTCGAAGCCGAACACACCGAAGTCCGAAAAATAGGTGAGGACGCCGCTGACGGAGAGGGCGCCGGAGATGGTCGCGGCGTTGTGCTCCTGGACGCCGACCTGGAGGAAGTTGTTGGGCAGTGCCTTCTGGAAGTCGCCCGTGCGGACGGATGGGAGGAGATCGCAGTCCACACAGGCCATCGGGACCTTCGCGCCGTTGAGCTTGGCGAGGTCGCCGAGGGCGTTGCCCCAGGCCGAGCGGTTGTCAATCGGCGCCGTGTAGGTGCGTGGCGTGCCCAGGTCAATCGGCACCGGCTCGTGTGCCAGGGAAATGGTCGAGCGCATGCCGGGGCCCGCCTTGCGCAGCGCGGCGTATCGCTCCAGGTCGTTCTCGACGCCGAGCACCCTTAGGGCATCCTCGAACATGTCCTTTGGCAGCGCAGCGCCGTGCCACTTCTCCTTGTTCTCGATGGCGGGCACGCCCTTGCCCATGACCGTGCGGCAGAGGATGGCGACGGGGTTCGCCTGGTCGTGGACGGCCTCGCGGACGGCCTGGTAGATGGCCTGATAGTCGTGCCCATCCACCTCCAGCACCCGCCAGCCATCGGCGAGGATCGTCTCCCTGTAGTTCACGGGCATGATATCGGTCGTCTTCCCGCTGATCTGGAGATAGTTGAGGTCGAGGAGGACGGTGAGGTTGGACAGGTTGTACTTGCGGGCGAAGCGGCGGGCTTCGGCCACCTGGCCCTTCGCGTGCTCGCCGTCGCTCATCATGGCGAAGACGTGGTAGTTGCGCCCCGTGAGGCGGGCAGCCATCGCCATGCCGGCGGCGGCGGAGAGGCCCTGGCCGAGGTTGCCGCTCGACCACTCGCAGCCGGGGATGGAGCGCTCGACGTGCCCCTCGAAGATGCTCCCGCTCTGGCGGAAGTGGGCCACCGCCTCGTCAATCGGGAAGAAGCCGAGCCGCCCAAGCGTCGCGTACACGCCGGGGGATGTGTGCCCGTGGCTCACCAGGATGCGGTCCCGGTCGGGGTCCTGCGGTTTTCGCGGGTCAACGTTCGCCAGCGCCCAGACGACGAGGTAGAAGTCAATCGAGGACATCGAGCCGCCCGGATGGCCGCAGGTGGCCAGCTCGGTCATCTTCAGTATGTCGCCGCGGCACAGGCGGCCCAGCTCCTTGAGTCGGGCGAGTTGCTCAGGGGTCAACGCGGGCGCTTCGAATCGGCTCCCGGCCATGGATTCCTCCGTAAATGTAGCGGCAAGCGTCCCGCTTGCCGAGGACACACCTCCCCCAACGCTCCACAAGCGGGACGCTTGTGGCTACATGGAGCGACAGTCGTGGCGAGTTCGTAGTGCGGGCTTCAGCCCGTATCCTTGCCGCCATTATAGGCATTTGCCGCACCGCTTCAAGCTTGCATCTCCGCCGCACGGTGGTATACTCATGCTGCAAGGAGGCCAGGCCATGAGCATCACCACGCTCTTTACGGCGGAAGACCTGTTAGCTATGCCCGATGACGGCTTCCGCTACGAACTCGTCGAAGGCGAAATCAGGAAGATGAGCCCCGCTGGCATCAGGCACGGCCGCGTGGCTGGCCGGCTCGCCCGCCTGCTCGGCCAGCACGTGTTCCTGAACAACCTCGGCGAGACCCTCACCGCGGAGCCATCGTTCCGCCTCTCCCGCGACCCAGACACCGTGCGGGTGCCCGACATCGCCTTCATCCGGGCGGAGCGGCTGCGCGGCTGGGACGACCGCGAGGCCTGCTGGCCCGGCGCCCCCGACCTCGCCGTCGAAGTCGTCTCCCCCAGCGACACACAAGACGAGGTTGACGAAAAGGTGGGGGCCTGGCTCGATGCCGGCGCCGCGATGGTCTGGGTCGTCAACCCCGCCCTGCGGACCGTCGCCATCCACCGCGGCTCCACCAACGTCACCACCCTCGGCGAGAACGACGACCTTGACGGCCAGGACGTCGTCCCCGGCTTCCGCTGCCGCGTCAGCGAACTCTTCGATCCCACTCGCTAGCCGGAGACATGTACGATGTCGCCCGAACTGTTCTGTGGAGGTAAGTCCGGTGCGGCAGTTCCGGGGTCAGATCGGGGTTCTGCATTCTGTTCGACCGCTGGAGTGTAGAATGTAGATCTGACCCCAAGGCCTGACCACGAATTCCGTAAGGTGTCCCCCGATTCCGGATTCCGGGCGGCGTTACGATTACGAGCGGTTCGTCGCCAGGCTCGAAGAACTCCTTGACCGTATCCTTCAATCTGGAGTACGCTCATGCCAGATGTCATCCGTGAGGCCATCGCAAAGTCTCTAGCCAAGAAACCCGTCGAGTTGACCCCCGATGACCTGGCCCAAGTCAAAGTGCTGGATCTCAGGGCCGCCGGGGTCACCGACGCCGACCTGGCGCGCCTCCGCGAACTCAAGAGCTTGCAAGAGCTCATTCTCTACGGAATGCCGGGGATCGACGCCGGGCTGGCGCATCTCAGAGAACTCAAGGACCTGCAACGGCTGGATCTCTCCAGCACGCATGTGACGGACGCCGGCCTGGCGCACCTCCGCGAACTCAAGGGCCTGGAAGAACTCTGGCTTGCCGGCACGCAGGTGACGGACGCCGGCCTGGCGCACCTCCGCGAACTCAAGAGCCTGCGAATACTGGACCTCTGCGGCACCCGTGTGACGGACGAAGGGGTGGAGAAGCTCTGGGAGGCGCTGCCGGACTGCGACGTTGTTTGCTGAGCGTTTCATGCTGCGGAGAGTGTCTGTGCGCCCTCCTGAAGGGCCTGCCCAGAGCGAACCGGAGAGCCGGAAAGGGCGCGACCTGGGCGATACGGGGGAGACCAGAGGG
>VGYV01000090.1 GCA_016872855.1 Planctomycetota bacterium | reverse complement strand
GAGCGGGCGCGTCGTCTCGAAGGCGACCCTGCCGTCGGGCAGTTCCCTCCACGTGAAGTCCTTCCCTCTCGCCCCAGTGGCGCCCGCCACGCGGTCCGCCAGCAGCTTCGCTCCCTGCGGCAGCGAGACGGTGGCGCAGACCTTCTCGATCGGGACCTCCCAGCCCGCCCCCGTCACGTCGAGAACCAATTCGTCGTGGTGGGAGCCGAAGCGCACGTGGCCGGCCCTCGTGTAGCGGAGCGTGTAGGTGTGCTCGCCATCCCGGGGCGGGGCCCCGTAGTCGCCGACGCTGACGCGAGCGTGGTCCGGCACCTCGTCTGTGTTCACCAACACGAGGTCCTTGTTGCCATTGCGCAAGACCTCCTGAACCGCCAAGCGATAGGTCGTCCGTTCGTACAGCCCGCGACGCACGAGAGGAAAGTCGCGTGTGAAGCCGTCGTCGAACTTCACGCCCCCGACCACGAGGCGGATCGTCTCCCTGACCTGCACGACCCCATCCGCGCCGAGTTCGATGTCGCTGTCGAAGTGGAGAATCTTCTCCTCTGGGGGCGCCGGGGGCTGCTTCACGGCCCCCTTGTCGAGGGGGACGACGATGGTGAGGTTCTCGCCCACATCGAAGGCCCGCGTGGTCTCGAAGAAGATCCTGTCGTCGGGCAGGCGCTTGGCCTTGTAGTCCTTCCCCTTCTCGCCGGCCGCGCCCGTGAAGCCGTTGATGAGGTCCTTGTAGAGCTTCCCGCCAGGGGGGAGCGTGATCGTGGCCGACACCTTGTCAATCGGGAAGTCCCACTCGGTGCCGTTGACGTTGAAGTACAGCTCGTCGTGGTCGTCGAAGAACCGGATGTGGTTCGTCGTGCGGTAGGTGATCGCGTAGGTGTGCTCGCCGGGGGGCAGGAGGACGTTCTCGTTGCCGATCTTGATGCGGGCGTAGCCGAACCGCGCCCGCCGGTCCACGGCGTACGGCTCCTTCTGGCCGCCGCGCAGGACGCCCTTGACCTCGAAGCCGTAGAGCTTGCGGCGCGTGCCGTCCCAGAGCCGGACGGGGAAGTCGCGGAGGATGCCCCGCTTGATCTTGTTGCCCGTGGAGACGAGCCGAATCGTCTCGGTGATCGTCAGCGAGTCGTCGGCGCCGATGGCGATGTCGCTGTGGAAGCTCAGAACGCGTTCCCGCTCGGCGCCCCGGGCCGCCGCTGAAATGATGGCACACAGAACCAGAACGGCTGTTCGCGCGCGCATGCGGGGTCCCCCTTCTGCCTGTGTCCAGGAGCGCCCAATCCGTCCGAGCCACGGCCCTGAGTGTAACGCGGCGCGGGCAGGGGGTCAAGTGGGCTGTCCGAGCGCCCGAAGGCAGAGGATCGCGATGTCGTCGTCGCTCGGGGTGCCGGCGGCGAAGGTGCGGACCTCTTCGAGGAGCTGGCCGGCGAGGGTCTGGCAGGCGAGGTCGCCGTGGGTGCGGGCGAGCGCGGCCTCGAGGCGCGGGAGGCCGAACGGCTCGCCGCCCGGACTTCGCGCCTCCGTGAGACCGTCCGTGTAGAGGACCACCGTGTCGCCCGGCCGCATGCCGATCTCCATCTCCTCGATGGTGGAGTCGAAGAGGCCGCCGCGGTAGACGCCCATGACCATGCCCTTGCTCTCCAGATGGCGGATGGGCGGGCTGCGGCGCGGGTTGAAGAGCACCGGCAGGTTGTGGCCGGCCCGCGCGAAGACGACGCTGGCCCCACGGGCGTCGAGCACGCCATAGCACGCCGACACGAACGTGCGGGCGTCCAGGTCCGCATTGATGTCCAGGTTCGTCCTCCGCAGGACCTCTGCGGGCGAGCGATGCTGTTGGGCGTGGAGCTTGAGGGACTTGCGGACCATGGCCATGATGAGGGCAGCCTCGAGGCCGTGGCCCGACACGTCGCCGATGAGGAACGCGATCTCGTGGTCGGAGAGGCGGAAGAAGTCGTAGAAGTCGCCGCCGATCCGCTCCGCCGGGTGATAGAGGCAGTAGAGTTCGTAGCCCTCGGCCTTGGGGACCTCGGCGGGGAGCATCTTCTGGACGATTTCGCGTGCGCGTTCGAGATTGCGCTGCGAGGCCTCGGCCTCGGGCGCCGCCTTGCCGGCGGCGGCCTGGGTGTCTACCTGGCCGGGCTTGCAGCGCTCGATGAGGTGGTGCGCCATTCGGGCGGGCGCCGTCGAGGTGAGAAGCAGGTCGGTCGAGATGTCCACCTCTGGCACGGGGCGGCGGCATTCGGGGCAGAGCCAGGAGCCGTCGGGGGCGGCCTGCCGCCACGCGGGGTCGGACTCGATTCTGTGGCGGAGCCTGGCGGTCAGCTCGCTCAGTCGGCTGGCCTCCTGGACGATGCGCTCCATCGCCTCGGCGGCAAAGGGCTTCCGCTTGCCCCGATGGGCCGCGCAACGTTCCAGGTGCTCGAACACGCGGTCGAGCGGCGGCACGGTCTTGGCCTCGGCGTGCCAGAGGACAGGCGTCGCCTCGGCACAGTACGGGCACCACCAGCGGTGCAGCCAGTCCGTGTGCCGCCACGCGGGGTTTGTGCGGAGCGCCTCCTCCAGCTCGATGCGACGGGCTTTGGCTTCCAGCGCAGCCTGCCCAAAGCGGGTGCCCGCGCCCTCGGTCCAGTCGCGGCACTCGTGGAGGAAGTGGCGGAGCACGTCGGGCGCAGCGCGCCGTTGCTGGTAGGGGGAGACGCCGACTTCGCCGCAGTAGGGGCACAGCCAGTCGCGCCCGCGGGCCAGCACGGCCCAGCCCGGGTCGCGCGCCAGGCGGTTCTGAATCGCCTGGAGCAGTGCCCACGTCCTGGCGTCGAGCCGCTCCTCCTTGCCCATTCCGTATACCCCAACGGGTTCAGATGGTTGCCCTCATGCAGGCAAAGACTGCCTGAAGGCAGGACTCCAAACGCGCTCTTCGTTCGGAGTCCCGCCTTCAGGCGGTCTTGTCAACGTCACCAGCTCTGACAGACCACTACAGGCTCTCTACAACTTCAGCGGATAGGTGCCCAGTTCGTCGCGGGCGTCGCGCATGGCGACAAAGTTCTCGGGCTTGACGCTGGAGTGGATGCTGTTGGAGCTGGAGAGCACGTAGGCCCCCTTTCGCGCGGCGTCCTTGAAGCACTGGCGGACGGCGGCCTTGACCTCCTTCGGCGTGCCCCAGGTCAAGAGCGGGCCGCAGTCCACGTTGCCGCACAGGCACAGGCGGTTGCCGTAGCGCTGGCGAATGGCCTTCAGGCTCATCCCCGCCGGCGGCTCGATCGCGTGCAGCCCGTCAACCCCCGTCTCTACGATCATGCCGAGAATGGCGTTGTAGTTGCCATCGGTGTGCTTGAGCACGTAGGCGCCGGCCTCGTGCGCCGCATCCACCGCCCGCTTGAGGCCGGGCAGGAAGAGGTCGCGGAAGTGCTTCGGGGACATGAAGGGGGAGTTCTTGTCCGCGTAGTCGTCGCCGAGGATGATGATGTCGGCCCCCGCGGCCACGGCGCGGCGGATGAGCGGCAGGTCATGGCTCTGGCACACCTCGATCAGGTCATGCACCAGCCGCGGATTGAGCACGATGTCCATCAGGAAGTTCTCGACGCCCCGAATGTGCGCGGGGTTGAAATAGGCGTCCCGGCCCATGAAGAAGATGGCCTTCTTCCCCTTGTAGCGGGCGACGACCTCGGGCAGGTGGGCAAGGGCATCGGGCGCGTTCGGGTCGGGCGGCGTGTAGTGCTTCAGGTCGTCGGGACTCTTGATGGGCGCCTCGACGGGATAGGGGGAGGACTCGGCGGTGAAGCCGCGCAGGACGCCCCACTTGTCGCGGAACAGGTGCCGCGCCTCGTCCACCCAGTGGATGTTCTCCTTCTCCCAGGTCGAGCGGTTCAGCCCCACGGCGTCGAGGCCGAAGCGGTCGGCGAACTCGTAGTAGCTGCACCCCGGGTAGATCGCCTGCATCACCACGGGGTCAATCACGAGCTCCATCATCGGCACGCGGTCGGGCGTCCGCCTCCGTTCCAGGGCCGTCTTCACGCGCTCGAAGCCGTTCATCGAGACCTCCGATTCACAATTGCCGGTGGGGGCCGCTTCTGCTACCATGCACATTATACCCGCCCACGGCCCGAAGGGGAAGCACCATGAAGATCGCCGTCACCTCCCTCAGCGAACGCCCCACCCCGCTGGCGGCCACGATGAGCCCGAAGGAACTTGACCTCAGGGCAGAGCACACCCGCTTCGAGGCCCCCGTCCAGGTCGCCGTCACCGTCACCCGCATGCAGGAGGACGTGCTAGCCGAGGGCAAGGCCAGCACCACGGCCATCGCCGAGTGCAGCCGCTGCCTCGAAGACGTTCCCATCGCCCTCCACGGCGAGTTCGAGGCACTCTACGTCCCCGACACCGGCCGCTTCGCCAAGCGCATGGACCACCCCGACTTCGCCGGCAGCGGCCAGCGCGTCAACTTCTACTCGGAACTCACGGTGGACCTCACGGACGAGATACGCCAGAGCGTGCTGCTCGAGCTGCCGATGAAGCCCCTGTGCCGTCCCGACTGCGCCGGCCTGTGCCCCCGTTGCGGAGCCGACCTGAACGCCGGCCCCTGCGCCTGCAAGCCCGAGAAGGCCGAAGACCCCTGGGCGAAGCTGCGAGCGCTGATCCCCGCTTCTCCGAAGTGAACTTGACATCGGTCAACGACCCCCCTACGATGCACCCTGCCTGTGCGGCTGGCGCCGGCATGGGGCGCCTGCCAGAGGGTGCAGGACAACTTGGGGGAGTAGTAGGAGGGCTACGCAGTGTCGCACAACGCTCCGCAGAGGGTCGCGTGTCCAACCTGCCAGCAGCAGTACCCGTGGCGTCCTGACTTCGCAGGGAGGAAGGTGCGCTGCGCGAAGTGTCACACGATATTCGCGATGCCGGCCGCACAGCCAGCCGAGCGTGGAGTGGCCCACCCCGCGGCAGCGACGGCGCAGGCCCCTCCGCCCTCTTCGGGTGGAAGCGGGGCCGCACCCGCAGTGGCGCGGACCCAGCCGCCCCCTGCCCCGGTCCACGCGCCGGAGATGGCCCAAGGCCCAACATGCCCCTCATGCGGCGTCCCACTGGCAGCCCAGGCCATCCTCTGCGTGGCGTGCGGGTATGACCTCAGGACGGGATTCCGGCTGGCCGGGGCAGACGCGCCACCCGCCGCGGCGACGCAGAGCAGCCCAGACGCGCCCCCGGAGCTGCCGGCCGAGGCCCCCCCGCTGCCAGTGCCTCGGCCCGAGTCAATCCACAATGAGCCGGTCACGATCCTCTCGATCCTTGGCGTGGCGGTGCGTAGCGAACTGGCGGCCGACGCGCTTGTCGTGGTCCTGGGCTGGCTGGGCTGGATTGTCCTCCTCATCGCCGCGTCCTTTGCGGCGGGGTTCATCAGCGTCTTTGGCCCGGCCGGCGCGATGCTCGGGCTGCTCGGCATCCTCCTCGTGGCGGCCGCAGCCTATGGGTGGCTCGGCAAGCAGTACATGTCCGTTACCCAGCAGTTCGAGTCGGGCGGCCTGGTGGGGAACATCGAGCGTTCGAACCTGCACTGCTTCGGGATGCTCCTGATCGTCTCGGTGATGGCCTATGGCCCTCTGTGGGCAGTCCTCAGGTTCATGCCGCCTCCGGGCAAGAACCCTCTTACGCTGGGCGCGCTGATCCTGAGCGCCGTGTGGGGACTGCTCTACTGGCCCATGGGGTTCGCCGTGGCGGGCGCCTACTGGACGCTGAACCCGCTCGAGGTCATGCGCAAGATCGTCCGGTCCTTCCCGATCTACTTGCTGGTGCTGGTCTTCATCGTGATAGTGATTGCCGCCACCTATCTGCTCGCCACGGCGGCCCTGATGGGGACGGCGGTCCTGTTCCCCGGCAGCTACATGGCGCTCCTCACGGCCATCGGCGCCGCCTCCCTCCTCTTGCAGTACGGCCTGATGGCGGCCTACGCCATGCTCGGCATGCTTCTGCGGAAGTACCGGCCTGCGGACTCGGAGACGGAGCCTGGGTCCGCGGGCCAGCCCGTGGGGTGAGGCGCCTACAGACAGCGAGACAGCCGGGAAGCCGGTGGGGAGGCGGAGCCACGGCATGAGGCGGCTTCGGTGCACGTGTGGCAGGGAACTCACGGCCACAGACGGCGAGCGTGGCCGGACTGTGGCCTGCCCTGGCTGCGGCCAGGCCGTGGACGTCCCGCCCCAGGAAGCGGCCATCCTGCTGTCGCCGGAGGAGCGTCCGGCCGGCGAGGTGGAGGCTTCGCCGCTCAGGGGGCCTGGCGGCCCGCCGCCGCCGAGCCGCTTGGCGAAGGCTTCCGCGAAGGCGCGCCCGACCTTGCCGTCGAAGTCCTCTCCCCTGACCAGTCCCCGCGCGAGGGGCACGAGAAGGCCCTCGCCTGGCTCGACGCCGGCGCCGCCCTAGTCTGGGTCGTCAACCCCGCCGCGCGAACCGTTAGTGTCTACCGCTCCCGCACGGACACCGAGACCTTCTCCGTCGCCGCCGAACTCGACGGCGGCACCCTCCTCCCCGGCTTCCGCTGCCCCGTTGCTGGCCTGTTTGGAAACCAATGAGGCCCGGAATTGAGTAAGGTGTCGCAGGGACAGGATTGCCTGTCACTCGCCCATCATCGCGCCATTGACAAACTCCTTGAAGACATGGCACCCTTGTGCTATAAGAGAAGGTGTGAGGAGAGGTGCCCGCCAAGGAGGCCTGCGATGGCCAGCCGGGACTACGAATCGCTCATCCTCGACCGCCTCCACGGGCTTCCGCCGAAGAGCCTGGCCGAGATTGCCGACTTTGTGGAGTTCGTCCGGGCGCGCTCTCAGCGAGGGCGCCGCATCGGCCCTGTCCTTCGCAAGCTAAGCCGCGACCAGGAAGCCCACCTGGAGGAGGAGTTCGCGGGCTATGACCAGCGCTTCCCCCGCGAATGAATTCGTCACCGACACAATGGCCCTCGTTCTCCGTGTCGAGCGGCGTCGCATGGGCGAGCGCGCAAAGGCCGCCTTCGAGGCCCTCGAAGCCGGCGCCGCAACCATCCATGTGCCCGGCATCGTGCTCGCCGAGATTCTCTACCTCTCCGAACGGGGCCGGCTCAGCGCCTCGGTCGAGAAGGTCGCTGAATACATGCGGCGCAACCCAAACTGCAAAGAGGCACCGCTCAATCTTGCCGTCATCCAGGCGGCTAGGGCCATCGCAGACATCCCCGAACTCCACGACCGCCTCATCGCTGCCACGGGCCGCCTGCTGGGCCTTCAAGTCATCACGATTGACCCGGCCATCCAGAGCTCCGAGTTCGTCGGCACCCTTTGGTGAGGCCAAGTGATGGAATTGGGTAAGGCGGCCCCAGAACTCAGCGCCCGCTGGAAATACCTGAAATCCCCGGAAACGTAAAGAATGATGCGGGAGGGAGGAGCTAGGTGCCAGATTCCCACATGCCAACTGGGGGGAAGCGTCAACGACCGTAACGGGCATCCCTCGCCTCCCGCACGATGGCCGCTGATTCGGAAGGGGTGCGGAGGCCCGACGCGCGGGCTCTCGCGGCCAACTCGCCAATGGTCAGGCGGCGGGGCTCCCCAAGGCTGGCTTGGAGGATTTCCAGCACTTCGTCGTCCACGGAATGGTTATGTTGCGCCGCGCGGCGGCGCAACTCAGCCGCCACGCCATCAGGGAGTCGTTCAATTGTCAGAGGCACCGACATGATCCGCCTCCTCTCACCTGCCCCATCCCCTGCTTGAGTATAGCGCCGGGTGGTTGGGCCGTCAACCAGCCGCTCCCGGCAGGTGGGTGCAGCCAAATAGCCTTGAGCGATTCGGCGGCGCCTTCAGAGGGGACAAGACTGCCTAAAGGCAGGACTCCGAACCAGGAGAGCGGCTCGTTTGGAGTCCTGCCTTCAGGCAGTCCTTACCCCAATGAGCCGAATCGCTGAAAGCTATTCAGATGGCTTGCCACGGTTCCCGGTCGAAGAGGAAACAGTCCTTGATCCTCAGTCCTGTGGGCGGGGCGTCTCTGCCCCGCGCGGGGCACGGAGGCCCCGCCCACAACAGCCGGGAATCAGGGCGAGCCACTCAGAGCACCCCCTTCGTCGAGGGCACATCGCCCACGCGGGGGTCCAATGCCACCGCCTGCCGCAAGGCCCGCGCCAGGGCCTTGAAGATGGCCTCGGCGATGTGGTGCGTGTCCTTGCCGTAGGGGACGCGGACGTGGAGGGTGAGGCCGGCGTTGACGGCGAGGGCGCGGAGGAACTCCTCGACCAGTTGGGCGTCGAAGACCCCCGTCTTCTCGGTGGGGAACGCGGCATTGAAGACGACGAAGGGCCGACCGCTGATGTCGAGGCTGACGTCGGCGAGCGCCTCGTCCATCGGCACGGACGCGAAGCCGAAGCGGCGGATGCCGCGCTTGTCGCCGAGGGCCGCAGCCAGGGCCTTGCCGAGGCAGATGCCTACGTCCTCGACCGTGTGATGCGCGTCCACGTGGGTGTCGCCCGCGGCGCGGACCTCGAGGTCGAAGCCTGCGTGCCGGCCGAACAGGTCGAGCATGTGGTCGAGGAAGCCGATGCCCGTGGCGGGGGCCGTGCGCCCCTGGCCGTCGAGGTCGAGGCTCACGCTCACATCGGTCTCTTTCGTCTTGCGGCTTTCCTTGGCTGCCCTGCTCATGGTTCTCTGCCCCTCAGCAAACCGCCCCACAGGAAAGGGGCCAATTCCCGCTTGTGTCGTTGCCTTCCTCCCGAAGGGAGGGAAGGAGTTAGCCGGCGGCTTCAGCCGCCGGACCCCGGTGCAGAACTCCGGCCAGTCCCGAAGGGACGGCACAATGTGCCCAGAGGCGCTCTGCGGAAATCCCTCTGCCGTCCCTTTGGGACTGACTCTGGGGTTGGCCCCTGATCCGGCGGCTGAAGCCGCCGGCTAAGTCCTGTTGTCCCTTCGGGACTACGGAGAGGCATCGTTGTCCCCCTCTTCCTGGGGCAGCGTGCCCAACGTCCGCTCGATGCCCGCGAGGACGCGGCTGTTCTGCTCGGGCGTGCCCACGCTGATGCGGAGCCAGTCCCTCAGCCGCGGGTCGCCGAAGGTGCGGACCAGGATGCCGTCCCGCGCCAGCTCGGCGGCGAACTGCCTCGGCGTCGGCTCCTGGCACACAACCGAGACGAAGTTGGCCTGGGATGGGAAGACGAACAGCCCCATGCCCCGTAGCGCCGCCGCCAGGCGCTCGCGCTCGGAGCGAATCCTCGCCACATTGACCCGCATGTACGCCACGTCGTCCAGCGCCGCGATGCCGGCCACCTGGGCGAAGCGGTTGACGTTGTAGGAGTCCTTCACCTTCACTAGGCCGCGGATGATCTCCTCGCTGGCCAGGCCGTAGCCGAGCCTCACGCCGCACAGCGAGAAGCTCTTGGAGAAGCTGCGCAGCACGATCACGTTCGGGAAGCGGCCCAACAGGTCCAGGCAGTTCCCCTCAGCGAAGTCCACGTACGCCTCGTCCACGACCAGGATGCCCTGGACGCGGGCGGCTAGGTCGGCGATGGCCGCGGGGTCGGTCCACGTGCCGGAGGGGGAGTTGGGGTTGCACACAAACGTGACCTTCGCCCCCGGCTGGACGATGTCGCTGGGCAGCGAGAAGTCGGGCGGGAAGTCCACCCACCGCATCACCGCGTCCTGAATCTCGACGAGCACCTCGTAGAGCGGATAGGTCGGGTGCGGGGCGACCACGAGGTCGCCCGGCCCCACGAAGCTGCGGAGGATCATCGTCAGCAGGTCGTCGGAGCCGTTGCCCACCAGGACCTGCTGGACCGCGAGGCCATGATAGGCGGCGATGCGGGCGCGAAGCTCCGTCGCCATCGCGTCGGGATAGAGCCGCAGAGCGTCGCCTGCCGTGGCGCGCAGCGCTTCGAGGACCTTGGGCGACGGCGGGTAGGGACTCTCGTTGGCGTTCAGCTTCGCGTAGACGGGGCCAGGCGGCTGCGCCCCGGGCGTGTAGCCCGTCATCCGCGCGACGCAGGGACGGAAGTAATCACTCTTCACTTTCACTCTCACTTTCACTCTTCGGCCGGCCAGAGTATAGCAGAAAGGGGCCACCAAGCCAAGAGACGCGTGACCCGTGACGCGTGACCAGAGAAGACACGCGGACCGTTCCGAGTCACGCGTCACGGGTCACGCGTCCAGAGTGGACTCCCACAAGACGCAAGAGCTGCGGTTGACATCCGACCCACGGTCTGCTATAGTAACGCTGTAAGGGACGGATGGGTAGCTCAGTAGTAGAGCACAGCACTGAAAATGCTGGGGTCGTGGGTGCGATGCCCACCCCATCCACCAATGCGAAGGGCAGGGGCCGTCGGTGACGCCCCTGCCCTTCTGCCGTTCTGGCACTGACCCGCCTTTGCCCGAGGGTGCAGTAACGGGTTTGCGCGCCGAAGCGGGCGTTCCTGTTCGTAGTTCGGCCTTCAGGCGGTCTTCAGGGCTGCCAGGGCGGACAGAAGAACCGCGTGAACGCCGAACTACGAACGAGGGCGGGCGGCGCACAAATCCGTTACTGCACCCTTTGCCCGATCCGCGCTTGACTGCGCTGCCCCAGCATGCTTTCCTCTCTCGTAGCAGCGGCGGCTGGACTGGCTGTCACGCAGACTATGGGAGCATGCAATGAGCGCTGTCTCACGAATCCTCGCGGCTATGGCGGCTGTTGCCGCCTGCGGATCGGCGCGGGGCGAAGTGGCCACGCAACGCCTGCGGCCCGGAGCCGGCACGGAGCCCAACGTGCTCCGCTTCGAGCTGCCGCAGGGGGCGAAGGTGCTTCGCGCCGACCTCCTCGTGGCCAGAGCAGGCGAGCTGACGGGGAGGGACGACGAGGCGCTGGCGAGCATCGAGATCGTGCCCCAGGGGGGCGGCAAGCCGCTCGGACTGCGGCCGCCCTGGCTCGACCGCTTCGATGCGACCGAGGCGCTGCGTGCCGCGTCCCGCGTCCCGCGTGCTCCGACCGCGCAATTCGTGGTGAAGACCTTTCCACGCTGGGATGCCAAGGCAACCCGCCTCGATGTGACGTCCGAGTCTGTAGGCGGGGCGTCCCTGCCCCGCGAGGGTGCGCCCCCTCCTGTCAAGGGTGTGAAGGCGCTCCATCGGGCGGGGCAGACGTTCGTCACCTTCGAGGAGATTGATGAGCGCTCCGCGGCGCCCTCCCCCACCTGGGCGGAGCTGAAGAAGCAGCTCGACGCGATAGACGCCGAGCGCGAGGTGCGCTATCGCGTCTATCGCCACACCGCGCCCATCACGGCGGCGACGCTCGCCGAGGCCGAGTGGCTGGCCGACGTGCGGCCGATGTCCGGCTACAACACCCTCGGCCGCTCGGTGGACCAGCTCATCGCGCTCCATCGCCGCCGGGCGATGGGTGACCTGGATTTCTCGAAGCAGCTCGCGCGCCAGGACTACTTCTCGAAGTACAATCCCGACATGCCCGAGATGGGCGAGGTGCCCATCGCCCGCTTCGCCATTGAGGACGGGAAGCCGCTGCCTCCGAAGTCAGGCCTCCATGTCCACACGGTCTGTGGCACGGCTGGCTTGCCCAGCCGTGTTCCCCCCGACGCGACGAAGAGCACGGCCGGACAAGCCGACCGTGCCACAACGGGCAAGGCGTACTACGCCGTTGTTGCCGCCGTGGATGGTGTGATCAACGGGCGCAGCATCGCCTGCGTCGGCCCCGTCGAGGAAACGGTCGGCTTCGCCGAGCCGGTGCTTCAGGGCAAGGCCGATGTGACTGTGTTCTTCGACTACCCCGGCGAGCGGCGGCACTACGTGCAGTGGGCGGCACCCCCGCTATCCAATCTGCCGAACCAGCACACCAACTGGGGCCTGTTCGTGCCGCGGGGCTACGACAAGGCGGCCGCGAAGCGCCTGAGCGTCTTCTTCCACGACGCAACGCAGCGCTGGCTCAAGCCGCCCTGGCCGCACCGGCAGGACACCGTGCTCCTCTCGCCCCATGACGCGCCGTGGCGGTCGTTCGGCTACGGCCACCACGAGGCCCTCGGCACGCTCCGCTCCTTCCGCCAGGGCAAGGTGCAGCCCTTCCTCGCGCGGCGGGTGGACGCGATGCTCGACTGGGCGATGAAGAGGTTTGGGGCCGACGCAGGCCGCGTCTCGTGCGGCGGCTCCGGCTACTGGGGCGGCACGGCGGCCCTCCAGTACGGCCTGAGGCGGCCGGGCAAGATCGCTTACGTGATGGCCGATGCCTTGCCCGACCCCAATCCGAACGATACGTCCTACGAGTACGAGATGTATGGCAAGCGCAAGACGGCGCGGCCCGAAATGGACTCCATCTGGGGCAAGGCCGAGTGGAAGATCGAGGCCGAGAGCGGGAAGCCCATCTGGGACGAGATGAACCTGGTGGCCCACGTGCAGGCCAACGGCAGGAAGCAGGCGATGCCTTACATCTCGCTCGGCGCCGGCAGCCAGCACCTCACGTGGCGGCAGGAAACCGACCTGATGAAGGCGTATCTGGCGACGCACAACGCCTTCATGGCCGAGTTCTTCTGGGGCAGCTCGCACCACTTGCCTTTGCCCGTGAGCGCCGAGAGCGGCGACCACCCCTTCGAGCCGCGAGCCGACCGCCCCCTCCTCGCCTGCAACCCCAGGGACCGCGGCCCTGAGCCCAAGTTCTTCGAGAAGCACTTCGACACCGGCGAGCGGGGCTACAGCAGCGGCGGCCGCCTCAACACCCGCCCCCGCTGGGACCCCGAGGAGATCGTGGACGAACCCGATCGCTTGGAAATGACCATCTACTGCGCCCGACGCGTCGTCTACGCCGGCCGCGAGACCTGCGACGTGGCAGTGCGAAACACGGCCAAGTTCCGCCCGAAGCCGGGCGAGAAGCTCGCCTGGACCGCTCCCGACCCCAGGGAGCCCCGGAAGACCATTCAGGGCGAGGCCACGGTGGACGAGGAGGGCCACATCCTCATCCCCGGCCTGACCTTCGGCGAGCCAGGCAAGCTCATCATCCGCAGGAAGGGAGGCGAACAATGAGCCGCAGCACATTCCTCGTTCTGGTCTGCATGTCGGCAGCGGCTGCTGGTGGCGCAGAGCAATTCGTCACCGAGCCCTTCCCCGCCGAGGCTGAGGGCGCAACCGTGCGGTTTGACCTCAAGCCCCTGCCGCCGGCCACCAAGGTGCTCCGCGCCATCCTCCGCGTGCCGACGCAGGGGCACCAGAACGGCGCAGCGGTGCGACTCGAGGCGGCGGGCGTGGCGAACGCCGAGCCGCTGAAGCTCTTGCCCCCAGACTACGTGAGCTTCGACGCCACGGCCCCCGCAATGGCCTGGGTCGCCAATCCCCAAGCCAACCAGGGCCTTCGCATCACAAATGCCGGCGGCGTGGACTTCCGCAGGGCCGTCCTCGAAGTCAGCTACCTCGCCGAGGGCAGAGAGCCCATCAAACCTGTCGCCGAACTCAATGCCCTTCACCAGTCGGGCCAGACGTTTCTCACCTGGAAGGAAATCGAGGACGTGGTGGGCGACGACGCGCCGAAGTTCGAGGACTTCGACAAGGCCGTCCTGGGCGCTCGCGCGAAGCGGCGGCTCGTCTACCGCGTCTACCGCTCCGCCGAGCCAATCACGGTGGCGAACCTGGGCCAGGCCGAGCTGGCCCGCGAGGTGCCCGAGGTTGTCTCCTGCTGGAATCTCAAGGCCATCCGCAACACCGAGCACCCGAACCAGGGCACGCCGACCAAGCACTCGCCGCTGCGGCCCGGCTACAACCTCGCCCTCAACCACGTGATGACCCGCTACCGCATTGTGGGCGGGACGTCCCAGTCCCGCGAAAGTGACCCGCTGCCGCGCGCCACCGGCCTCGCCGTCTTCACCGCCACGAAGCCGGGCAAGCGCTACTACGCAGTGGCCGCCTCGATTGACGGCCGCGAGGCCGCCGCCGAGCTGGCCTGCCTGAAGGAGCCCGTCAGCGAAACGCCATCTCCCTTCCCAGCCATCGTCTACCAGCGCACCGCCAGCCCCGACCCCAGGGAGAAGCAGGGGGGCGACGTGGACGTCTACAACTCCTGGATCGAGCCGCCCTACGACAGCGTGCCCTCGGTCTCTGAGACCTTCATCGTCCGCTGGCGCGACCTGCCACGTCCGGCCGCCGACACCCGCACGCCGCTAATGCTCAGCATCGGCACCTATGGCTGCACGGCCACCGAGGCGGCCAGCCCCGGCTGGCACGCCGCCCGCCGCCACGTGCGGAGCGCCCTCATCCTAGCCCTCTCCGAGGGAGGGCTCTGGCAGGGCTTCCACGAGTGCATCGGCACGCTCCGCGGCTACGACGACGGGGTGGTCCACAACTACCCCCAACGCCGCGTCCTCGGCGCCGCCGCCTGGGCCGTCGCCGAACGCGGCCTGTTCGTTGACCCCGAGCGCGTCGCCATCTGGGGCCAGTTCGCAGGCTGGGCGCTGCGGCACGGCGACGTCTTCTCCGCCGTCATGTCCAACGGCCACGGCAACCTCGCCATCGGCAAGGTGCCCCAGCAGCACGGCTGGAAGTGGGGGCCATACCCCAAGGGCAGCAAGAACTGGCTGGGCATTGACCAGTGGGAGTACATGAATCTGCCCAGGTGGATCCGCGAGAACCCCACGATCGAACTGCCCTACTGGCTCTGCTGGCCCGCCTACGGCGCCTATCCCGCGCACACGATTGGCGACTTCGGCTTCATGCCCTGGCCCGAGATGATCCACGCGATGGCCGTCACCAAGCGGGCCTTCGCCGCCAATTGGTCCACCAACGGCCCAGGCCCCGTCGGGCCGATCCGAGACCTAGTGTCCCGCATCCGCCTCCACCAGAGCCTGCCCGCCTTCACCAACTGCTCGCTCGACCACAGCCCCGGCGACGGCGACCACGACGACGCCGAGAAGGGCGGCGGCATCAACCTCTACCAGCTCTGGGACCCCGAAACCCTGGTTGATGAGCCGGACCGTTGGGGGATCACCCTCTACCTCCGCGACGACTGCCCCTACCCCGACCTGACCACCGACCTCACGCCTCGCCGCTGCCAGAAGTTCAAGGCCAAGCCGGGGGAGAGCTTCAAGTGGACCCACTCCTCGCTCGACGACGCCAAACAGCTCCAATCGGGCACGGCCACGGCCGACAAGTGGGGACTGGTGACCATCGGGAAACTCACTCTCTCGAAGGTGAAGAGTCGCGTCCGCCTCTCGAAGTGACCTGGAGATGAATGATGAAGGGCACGCTCTGTGCACTGGCTGTGCTATTGGCTTCGTGCCTCCATGCGGGCATGGTGACACGGAGGTGGGGCAAGCCCCCGACCGGGCCGCCGGCGGCGGCCAAGGTGAAAGCGCCGAAGGCCGAGCCGCCGACCTGCTACGTCGTCGAGACGAAGGCTCCGCCCGAACTCGACGGGAAGCTCGACGACGAGGCGTGGAAGCAATCGCCCGCCTACCAGTTGGCCCGCTCGCTCGACGGCGGTGGCGACGCGGCGCAACCGACGGAGGTCCGCCTCCTCCGCGACGCCAAGACGCTCTACCTCGCCTTCCGGTGCAAGGAGCCGCTCGTCGCCAAGCTCCAGGCCACCCGCCGCGGCCACGACAGCGGCATATGGGAGGACGACTCCGTCGAGTTCTTCCTCGGCGCGGGCGGCGCCTACTACCACTTCGGCGTCAACGCCGTCGGCAGCACCTACGACGGGAAGGCGAAAGACGCCTCCTGGACATCAGGCTTCAAGGCCGCCGTTGGCCGCGAGACTGGGGCGTGGGCCGTCGAGGCAGCCGTCCCCCTGGCCGCGATGGCGCCCGACGGCAAGGTGCCGACGGAATGGATCGCCAACTTCAACCGCAACCGCCACTGCGCGGGGAGCTGGCAGGAATCGGCCTGGTCGCCCACCTTCTCGGGCGACAGTCACGTGACCGAGCGCTTTGGCAAGATGCTCTTCAAGGCCCCGCCTGCTCCTGAGCAACCAGGCAAGGAGCCGGAACGCCCTGTCGTCAAGAAGGAAGCCGTCACCATCGGCCCCGCGGAAGGTGGCGAGGGCATCGTCACCTTCGACCTCTCCGACCTGCCGAAGGACGCTAAGGTCTATTGGGCCGACCTGCTCTTCTTCCGCACGGCGCCGGTGGATGGGCGAATGGATGAGGCAACGATTGACATCGAGATCTACCCAGGGAAAGCGGCGAAGCCTCTGGCGCTCCGCCCGCCCTGGTTCGACAGGTTCGATGCGACGGAGGCCGTGCGTGCTGGGACGACCGCGTTCTTCGTGAAGGCTTGCCCGTTCTGGAACGCGGAGGCCACGTGCCTCGATGTGGCCTATGAAGGGAAGGCCGAGAATCCGCCGCAGCAAGTGACGGGCATCGAAGCCTCTCATCGGGCGGGGCAGACGTTCGTCACGTGGAAGGAGATTGAAGACCCCGTAGGGCGGGACGAGATTGCATGGGGCGAGATGAAGCGGATCGTGGACACGCTGGACTCCCGGCGGCAGGTTCGCTACTGCGTCTGCCGCCATACACAGCCCATCACGGCGGCGAACCTCCACGAGGTCGAACTGCTCGCCAGCGTGAGGCCCCTATCAGGCTGGAACCTGGATGGGCGGAACACTGATCGCCCGGTGGACCACTTCATCGCCACCAACGACGTGCTGATGGTGGGCCACTGGGACCCCTTCCAGCGGGCCACGGTGGACGGGGAGTACGGCCGCGACTGCCCGATTGACCGCTTTGTCACCCGCGAGGGCGCGCCTCCCCTCCCCCGCGGCACCGGCCTCTACGTCCACACCGCATCGAAGAAGGAGAAGGCGTATTACGCCGTGGTGACGTCGGTGGACGGCGTGCAGAACACGGCGGACCTCTCGAAGGCCAATGCGACGCAGGAGGCCCTGGCCGAGGAGCCGGGCGCGGCCGAGCCGGTGCTCCAGGGCGAGCTGCCTAAGATGCCCTTCTTCAACTACGACCAAAGACGCCTCCACTACGTCCAATGGACCGCCCCGCCCATGGCCAACGTGCCCTACCAGTACCACAACTGGTCTGTGGGCGTACCCGAGAAGATACGGCCTGAAGGCCGCACTACGAACGAAGAGCCGCCTGAAGGCGGGACTCCGAACGGGGTGCCGCTGGAGCTGAATCTGCACAGGGACGGGCATTCGTACTGGCGGACGCACTACCGCATCGAGCGCGACAGCATCGTGCTCTCCCCCTACGATTTCCCAATCAAGTCGTGGTGGTTCGGCTACCACGAGGCGGTGGGCACGCTCCGCTCGTTCAAGCAGGGCGCGATCCAGCCCTACACGGAGCGGCGGCTGTTGGCCTTCATCGAGTGGGCGTGCCGCAAGTGGCCGATTGACCGCAATCGCGTCCTTGTGACCGGCTGCCGCGGCGGGGCATCGGGCAGCGGGGCGCTCCACCTGGGCATTCGCCATCCGGGCGTCTTCAACCTCGTCATCGCCGGCCACCCGCTCATGGACTATGCGGCGGCTTCGCGCGACACGAGCCGCCAGGGCCTCCCCCAGGCCCTCAGCATGCTGGCCGTCTGGGGCAAGCCCGACTGGGATATCAAGGCCGACGAGGGCAAGGGCTTCTGGGCACAGCACAATCTCAACCAGGTGGTCGAGGCCCTTCCGCCGAACGCCGAGCTGCCATTCATGACAATCACCTCGAATCACGGCTACGCCGCCTGCCGCAAGCTCTACGAGACGCTTCTCACCCGCCACTTCGGCGTCATCGCCGAGTTCTCCTGGGGCGGCACGCGCTACGTCCCCGTCTCGAACTCCGGCACCTATCCGAACGTCATCCGCCTCGACATTCGGCGCGACAAGCCGTTCCTCGCCTGCGTGTCGCGCCAGGGCCTGGCCCTGGTGACGGAAGGCAAGATGGGCGACGTCAACCAGCAGTTCCGCTGGCGCGACCTGGTGGACGAGCCGGGCCGCTTCGAGGCGACGCTCTTCGTGCAGGGCCGCGGTGAAAGTGTGGCCGATGTCGCACCCCGCCGCCTCCAGAAGTTCAAGGTCGAGAAGGGCAAGACCTATGCCTGGAAATGTGGGGCACAGAGCGGCGAGGCCACGGTCGGCGACGACGGCCTGCTGGTGCTCAAGGACGTGAAGTTCACCGCCGAGGGCAGCCGCCTGGTCATCACCCCGAAGGGGACCCAACAATGAGACTGCCTAGCACAGCGCCCCTCAACAAACTCAACGAAGATCTCAGCGCCGTTCCCCTCCTCAGTCCCGAAGGGACAGCAGTGGGTAGCCGGCGGCTTCAGCCGCCGGAGACGGGATGCCCCCAATACAGTCCCGAAGGGACGGTAGTGGATAGCCGGCGGCTTCAGCCGCCGGAGACGGGATGCCCCCAATACAGTCCCGAAGGGACAGCAGTGGATAGCCGGCGGCTTCAGCCGCCGGAGACGGGATGCCCCCAATACAGTCCCGAAGGGACGGTAGTGGATAGCCGGCGGCTTCAGCCGCCGGAGACGGGATGCCCCCAATACAGTCCCGAAGGGACGGTAGTGGATAGCCGGCGGCTTCAGC
>VGYV01000089.1 GCA_016872855.1 Planctomycetota bacterium | reverse complement strand
GCGGCTGCTCGTCCGCGGCTACACCATCGGCACCTTTGGCGAGGCCGACACCGACAACACCTCGCGCCCAAGCGTGATTCCACACCTCTGGCAGACGACCAAGCACCTCTACAAGTTCCGCGGGCCGAACTATGGGCCGAACATCACGTTCCTGCTCGCCGACAGCGGGCGGGCGCTGATCGTGGACTGCGGCTTCGGCAAGGCGGAACTGGACGCCACCGTGAGCCAGATGCAGGAGCGGCTTGGCCTGAAGGCCATTGACGCCGTCCTCGTCACCCACATGCACGGCGACCACTGCCTGGGGGCACCCTACGTCCGCGAGAGATACGGCGCGAAGCTCTGGACCCTCGACCGCGTTGCGCCGCCCGTCGAGGAGCCCGAACGGTTCGACTACGCCGCGCAGCCCTGGTCGTACTCCGCCGATGCCGGGCCAATCAAGTTCGACCGCACCTTCAAGCCCGGCGAAAAGGTCGCGTGGGAGGGCTACGAACTGACCTTCGACTGGATGCCGGGCCAGACCGAGTTCGGCTGCTGCATCCACGCGATGATTGACGGCAAGCGCGTGGCCTTCACCGGCGACAACCTGTTCGCCAACCCCGACGACCCCGAGCAGAACGGCCACGAGGCCGTGTGCGCCCGCAACAGCGCCATCCTCGAAGAGGGCTACATGCTGGGCGCGGACTACCTGCGGCGGCTCCAGCCCGACCTCATCATGGCGGGCCACTCGTTCGTGATGGACAGGCCGAAAGCCCTGCTCGAGCGCTTCTGCCAGTGGTCGGTGGCGATGCGCGACGCCTTCAAGGAGGTGAGCGCAGAAGAGGACTACCGCTACATGTTCGACCCCTACTGGGTGCGCCCCGACCCGTATCGCGTGAGGGTCGCGCGGGGCGGCGAGGCCGAGGTGACGCTGCACGTGCGCAACTTCCTCGCTCGGCCGCAGCCCTTCCGCATCGCCCTTCACCTGCCCGCGGGTATTTCAGCCGAGCCAGCCGTTGTAGAGGGCACGACGCCCCCTGAGGCGATCGCGCGCGTTACGGTAAAGCTGAAAGCAAGCGCCGACCTCAAGGCAGGCGTCCACTTCGTCGCCCTGGACACGACCCGCGACGGGAAGCACTGCGGCGAGTGGTTCGACTTCATCGTGGGCGTACGCGCCGAATGAGGCGGTGGAGAAGCTGCATCTACCCTACTCCACCTGAAGCCGCCAGGCGGGCACCAGGCGATCCGCCCGGCCCACAGCGCTAACGAGGCAGACTGTTGCGCGCAATCGAATGGCATGCCGACGCGCATTTCCGTAGAATGCAGCTATCGTCTCGGGGATCCTGGGGCCGGCTTGTCTCTGGAGGTGTCTATAGATGCTGTCCCGAGCACTTGGGCTGATGCCTGTGGTACTGGCGGCGTTCCCGTTGTCAACGCTCTGGGCGGCGGAAGGCCAGGCAGCGTCTCAGGCAAAGGTCCATTGCGTTGTCGACATCTCACACGAGTTCACGTTCTACTTCGATGGCCGCTTCGCCACCAACTACGTGACGCCGTTGGGTAGCGTCGGGGTTCAGAACTGGGCCACTCTCCACAAGTGCGACCTGAGCAATGCGAACCTGCTGGTGCTTCAGTCCGGCGGCACGCCGTGCCCGTACCTGCCCGAGGATATCGCAGCCGTCCGCCGCTTCCTGGAAGCGGGCGGCGGGGTGTGCGTGCTCGGCGACTACGCCCTCTTCCGCGATGAGAAGGAGTACCGGCTCAACGAGGTGGCCAAGGTACTCGGGGCGGAGTTCATCGCCCAGGCGGCTGCGGAGCCGCTCAAGGCTGCCCCCGAGCTGAAGGCGGAAGAGGTTCGCACTTACGGCGGCCGCACGATTCGGCTGGAAACACCCGCCGACTGGCAGATTCTCATCCAGGATGCCGCCGGGCGGCCCGTCATGGCCCGCCGTGCGATTGGCAAGGGGCAGCTTCTGCTGGCGTCGCGGGCGCTGGCGGGCCACCAGCCCGACGCCAAGGATCCGATCAACGCCCAGTGGTGGCAACCACTGCTCGCCGACCTCGCCAAGGGCAAGCCCGTGGAACCCGCCAAGCCCCTTCACGGAATGTCGCCCGAGAACAAGACGCAGAAGGAGGGCCTGGCGATCCAGTGCAGCGACTACCTCCAGCCGTTGGCCGATGAGATCTTCGCCATCTACAAGCGATGCCGGCCCGCGATGGAGCAGCTCCTGGGCGTCCCCCCCGCCAAGGACATGCTCACCACCCTCATCCTGCTGCCCACGGGTGGCGGAGGTTTCTCGAGCGGCCACGCGATCGGCCTCGGGGTCTGGTGGGGCGATTTTCCAGCCAAACGGTACGGCATGGTCGAGCTTCTGGGGCACGAGGCCACCCACTCCTGGGTGCTGCCCTTCGGCGAGCCGATGTGGAACGAAGGCATCGCCACCTATGTTGGCATTCGGCTCGGGCAGGAGCTGGGCTACAAGGCCGAGGCCGACGCCACGCTCAAAGGCTGGATCGCCGGCGCCCGACGCCACGACCCGGACATGAAAAAGCTCGACCTGGCAGCCGGCAAGGGCATTCCGCACGAGGTCGCAATGGCAAAGCCCATGTGGATCTTCGAGGAGTTGCGGAAGGAGCGCGCCGACATCCTCGCCCGCTACTTCCAGCTCAAGCGCAAGCTCTTCGACCCCGCCCGCGTGAAGCGATACACGGCTGACGACAGCGTGGCCGTGCTGAGTCTGGCGGTGGGACGGGACCTGTTCCCCTGGTTCCAATCGCTCGGCGTGAAGGTCACCCGCAGCGGGACAACGGTTGCGGCGCCTTGACTGGCGTTCGGCGGATCGTGTCTCCCGGATTCCCCCGCAGGAGGCAGAACATGCGGATGCGCTGTGCGGCTCTGGCGTGTGTGCCGGCGATGGTCCTGGCCCTGGCCCCTGCGTGGGGCCAGGAGCGCGGCAAGGCCCCCGATGAGTCGGGGCTGTACAACGTGGCCCAGACCAGCCTGGGGGCCACGGCCAAAGGGACCGGCTCCCCATTCAATAAGGACTGGCCGGCCAACAACGCGATCGGCCCCGAAGGCCGCCGCGCCGGCACGATCTTCGGCGGGCCGCTCAAGGGAGGGCGGGTGGACATCCGTCTGGTGATCGCGGTGGACATCCAGGCCATCGAGGTCGTGGGCCTTGACTACCACGGCACGATGGTGCCCAAGGCTATAGACATCTTCATCGATGGCAAGCTAACCAAGCACGCTGACCTGCCCGAGACCCCGGGAAAGCCCTATCGCATCCCCGTCGCCGGCAGGGGGCAGACGGTCGGCATCCTTGTGACCGAGGACTATCCGGTCCGCACCTTGCCAGATGGCAAGAAGGGGCCGCACTGGGGCGGGTGGGAGCGCATACGCGTCCTGTCCACGACTGACGTGGCTGCCCTGATGAAGCCGCCGGACGCCTACCAGGTGAGGGCCGCCGCGGAGAACATCGCGCCCACCAGCGGCGCGATGGCCGAGGGGAAGCCCGAGGTCTTCGGGCAGCCGCGGATGACAAAAGGGCATCCCTGCACGCTCTGGGACCAGGAGGATATCGCACACTACAAGGAGATGCTCAAATCGAGCAAGCTCCTCCAGGAGCAATATGCGGGCCTCAGGAAGGCGCTGGATGAACGCATCACCCAGCCCCTCGGCATCCCGCAGCCCAAGAAGGACGAGACCGGCAAGTGGATGCACCTGCCCGACCGCGAGTACGGGGGGATTCACAACCAACTGGGCCTGGACATCGCCAATCTCGGCGCCCTGTACGTGCTCTCCGGGGAGGAGAAGTACGCCGAGTTCGCCAAGAAGCTGCTCCTGGCCTATGCGGACGTTTACGCCTGCTATGGCATCGGAGCGCGCCCCGGCTTCAACCACGACCCCAGCAAGGTCTTCGACCAGCGCCTCAGTGACGCGACGTGGGGCATCCAGGTGGCCCGCGGCTACGACCTGATCTACAACTCCCCCTGCATCAGCCCGGCAGAGCGCAAGCACATCGAGGACGACCTGCTCAAGGCGTCGGCCCGGCACATCATGGCCAACCCCGCGCACCTGGTGGCGCCGACCAACTGGTCGGCCATCTCCACCTGCGCCATCCTCATGGCCGGCTATGCCGCCGACGACCCGGACATCGTCAACGTGGCGATGTATGGCCTTCAGGGCACAAAGGAGAAGCCCACCGGTGGGGTCCAGCTCCACTTCGGGCCCAAGTCCATTGATGAGGACGGCATGTGGGCCGAGGGGGCCATGGGGTATCAGTTCATGGCTCTCCAGGCGCTCATCATGGATGCCGAGGTGCTCTGGCACCACGGCATCGACATGTACCGCTACCGCGACTGTGCCCTGAAGCGCCTGTTCGACTCGCCGCTCCAGTATTGCTACCCAGACCTGACGACGCCAGCCCTCCACGACTCCGGGCACGGCTCAATCGTGGACCGCGATTCGTACCTCTATGAGTATGCCTATCGCCGCTACCGCGATCCCAGGTATCTGCTGATCCTCAACCAATGCGGCATGTTCCTCGACGCACAGTTCCAGAAGTTCCCGGTGTCGGTGCTGTATGACAGGGACCCGAAGGAGAAGGTGGCGCCCAGCGAGTGCAAGAGCGTCAACTTCTTCGGCGTGGGCTACGGCGTCCTGCGCACCACCACCCCGCGCGGCACGAATAGCCTGCTGCTCGACTACGGCCCCAACCGCTCCCACGGCCATCCCGACAAGCTGAACATTGACCTGTACGCCTTCAACGGCCGGCTGATCCCCGACCCGGGGTCGGTCTGGTACGAGGAGCCGCTGTACCGGCGGTGGTATCACAGCACCCTGGCTCACAACTCGCTGGTCGTGGACGAACTGGAGCAGCGGCCCTGCGACGCCATACAGCTCGTCTACGGCCCGGCCGACGGCATGGGCATCCAGCGGGCGTCGTCGGACCAGGCCTATGCGGGCGTCACCATGGACCGCGCGGTGTTCCTCACGACCGACTACCTCGCCGACCTGTTCGGGGCGTTCGCACGGCTGCCGCGGAAGATGGACCTGGCCTGGCACATTCGGGGGGAGTTCGCCTCGGACCTCAAGCTGGAGCCGACCAAGTTCGCCGGGCCGCAGGAGTTCGGCTACTGCGAGCTGGCGAACCTGCGCCACGCCGCCACCGATCAGGCGTGGTCGGCCACGGTCACGGGCAAGAGCGGGACCGCGCGGTTCCTCGCCGCGGCCTGCCCGCAGACGGAGGCGATTGTCGGCGACGGGCTTCTGGGGCTGGAAAAGCCACCGACGATCCTCGAGCGGCGGAACGTCAGCTCCACGATCTACGGCAATGCCGTGGACATCTCCGGCGCTCCCGACGCCTACGTGAAGGCCGTCGCCACGGAGGGAGACCTGGAGAAGGGATATTGCCTCTTGAAGGTCCAGACGGCCAGGGGCACGGACCTCTGCTTCGCCAGCTACCGGCCGGGGACGTATCGCTCCGGCAGCCTGGAGACCGATGCCCAGCAGGCGTTCGTGCTCATGGACGGGCAGCAGGTTCGGGCGATGTACCTCGGCGGGGGCAAGACGCTGAAGGTGGGGGACGCCTCCCTCAGCCGTGGCGAGCCCGGCCTCGCCTACGTCGAGAAGGCGGAGACGGGGGCCTATGTGCTGGGCAATCCCTCGCCGACGGAGGCCACGATCACGGTGGCGCTTGCAGCGCTGGCAGGCATGGACGCTTATCAACTGGACCCCACGGGCCAACGCACCGGTGCCGCGGCCGTCACCGCGCAGGGCGGAGCCGTGGCCATCGCCATGAAGCCGGCCTCGAGGGTCGAGTTTGCGCCCAAGACAATTGCGAGCGTGTTTGAGTACCGCCAGGGGATGCTCCGCAAGCGTCAGGCCGAGCAGGAGGCGGCGTTGGCCAAGGCGCGCGACGAGGCGGCGGCCCGCTCGAAGGCACGCGCCGAGGAGGCCAGGGCAAAGCCGGTCCCTGCCAACACCCTCGTGGTCGTCCAGGCCGAGGACTTCACTGCCGAGGGTGGCGGCAAGGTGAAGATCACGGACAAGAAGCGCGCCATCATCGGCAAGGCATTCTACAACTGGGACAGCACTGGCCACTGGCTGGAGTGGACCGTGGAAGTGCCAGCCGAGGGTTACTACAACCTCTGGGTCTGCTACTGCACGGAACTGGCCCTGTGCGAGCGGGAGATTCGGGTCAACGGACAGGTGCAGGAGCCCTTCGCGCCCATGGTGTTCCCGACCACCGGCGGCTGGGCCAACGGGTCGGACGATTGGCGGCTCCTGGCTGCCAGCGACCCGATCACCGAGCGGCCATTGCTGATCCAACTCCGGCGAGGCAAGAACACCCTTCGGCTCACCAACACCAACGGCCGCGGGGTCAACCTCGATTACCTGGCGATCAGCAGTCCCGATGCGAAGGTAGACCGGCAAACGGCGGCGGCCAAGCTCTCGGGCGGGAGGTGAGAATGCCGTCCGGCGCGTCCCTTCTCGTTGGCGATAACGTGCGAAGCCGGTGAGACCCCCGCGAAAGGACCTTCGCTCATGCGACAGGCAGGCATATCCGTCATCCTCGTCTTGCTGACCGGCCCGGTGCTTCGGGCGGGCATCGGCCCCCATAACACTATAGTCGTCGTCAACGCTGACAGCTTCGCATCAAGAGCCGTTGCCAACGAGTATGTCCTTCGGCGCAACATCCCCGCCTGCAACATCGTCGCTCTCCGCCTCAATCGGCTCCGCGACTTCGAGCAGGCGGGCGTCGAGGAGTTCCGCAAGCTCGTCCTCATCCCGGTCCTCGACGCCATCCGGGCTCGCGGGCTGGCGGATCAGATTGACTGCATCGCTTACTCAAGCGACATTCCCTACGCCGCCCACGTCGGCGGCGACGTGGGGGCGCAGAAGCTGCCGCTCCTCATCACGCCCGTCGCCTCGCTCAATGGGCTGACGTTCCTCTATCAGAAGGTGCTGGCCAAGGACACAGGCTATCTGAAGCTCGATGCTAACCGCTACGCGCAGCGGGTCATTGACCATCCGCGCCAGTCGTTCACCCCGGCCGAAGAAGAGAAGGTAGGCAGGGCGGGCGCGCTCGCCCGCGAGAAGAAGTGGGCCGAGGCGGCCTTGGCCCTCAGCGAGGTCGCCAATGCCTATCCCAGTGCCTACGAGGTCCTCTACGACCTGGCCTGCAGCCTTGCTCAGGGCGGCAAGGGCGACGAGGCCATGGCGGCCCTCACCAAGGCCGTGGACGCCGGCTTCTGGAACGCCGGGCTGATGCAGGATGACGACGACCTCAATGCCGTGAAGCCGCGGCAGGACTTCAAGGACTTGGTCCGGCGCATCAAGCCGCCGCCCATCGCCATCTGCGAGCACCTCACGAGCTTCGGCGGGATCATGGTGGAGGGCGGCGGGCAGACGCCCATCAGCGCCTTCATCCGCGCGGGCGCAGGCGGCTCCAGTGGCACCGTCACCGAGCCCTATGCCGTCCAGGCCAAGCTCCCCACGCCCTTCATCCACGTCTACTATGCCCAGGGAGCCACCCTGGCCGAAGCCTTCTGTCAGTCTCTCGCCGGCCCGTATCAACTGCTGATCATCGGCGACCCGCTCTGCCGCCCGTGGGCGCGAATCCCCACGGTGTCCGTCAGTGGCATCGCCCCGGAGGGGGTCGTCAAGGGCACCGTCCCCCTCAAAGCCACTGCAAAACCGAACGATCCGCCCGCCGCCAGGTTCGAGCTCTTCGTGGACGGCCGGCGCCAGGCCGCCTGCCCGCGCGGGGGGAGCTGAAGCAGGGGTGGTCCTTCGTGCCCGTCCATCTCGCCCCAGGGACACACCACCTGAAGGCGGTCTTCAAGGCCGGCGGCAACCCCGCTGACCTTGACCTGTGTGCTGCAAAAGGCAGCCAGTGCCTCGGGCAATGGCCCGACCTTCTCCGCAAGAGCCGCAGCCTTGTCGAGCGCCGCCTTGTCCGTGTCCACGAGCCATAGCGTCACGTCGTGCTGCCTGAGATCCTCGTTGGCCATGACGTCCGCGACTGTGCCTCTCCCGAAGCTGGCGCTCCCGGCGCCGATCAACACGATGTTCGCCGAAGCCATCGGCGACCTCCTCCGGATCAAGTGCGTGTGGCCGGGATCAGAGCGCCCATCCGCGCCGGTATTCAGGCTGGATGACTGGTTGCGCCGCAGGTACGTTGTTAGCCTTCAGGTTCGCGCGGTCCCAGAGCAATCGTTCCCCCGTGCGCAGCGCCACGTTGCCGAGCAGAATCGCCTCGGTGACGAGCCCCGAGAAGCCGAAGCTCGCCCCTGGCGCATTGCGGCTGCCCTTACACGCCTCAATCCATTCGCGGTCGTGGCCGATCGAGCGAGGAAGCGTCTTCGGGGGCAGCTCATACGCCTTCCGCCTCGATTCCGGGAGGATGATCGGGTTATCGCCCGTGAAGCCGCAGAGGATGGAGCCCTTCTCGCCGAGGAAGAGGAGCCCCTCGGCCGGCAGCTTGTGGCCCTCGTCGAGCCCTTCGGGCCGCGGGGGGCGCAGGCCGCCGTCGTACCACCTCACCTTCACGGGCGGCATCGTGCCGCGCTTGGGGAAGGCGAAGTGGATGACCGATGCCTTGGGATACGTTTCGGCGAATGCCTCGGACGAACTGGCCTCCACGCTCTCGGGCGCTTCGAGCTTCAGCACGCGGAAGATCGTGTCGAAGCTGTAGCAACCCATGTCGCCGATGGCGCCGCACCCGAAATCGTGCCAACCGCGCCAACTGAACGGGTGGTAGATGGGATGATATGGCCGCTGAGGCGCAGGCCCGAGCCACAAATCCCAATCGAGGCCAGCGGGCACGGGGGCAGTCTCGGTCGGCCGTTCGACGCCCTGCGGCCAGAAGGGCCGGCTGGACCAGTTGACGACCTGGTGCACAGGTCCGATGGCGCCGCCCCACACCCATTCGCAGAGGACGCGCGTGGCCTCGGACGCCTGGTTGCCGACTGCAACCTGAGTGGCAACACCTGCCTCGCGCGCCACCTCCCCCACACGGCGGGCCTCGTATACCGTGCGGGTCATTGGCTTCTGGCAGTAGACGTGTTTGCCCTTCTTCATCGCAGCGACGGAGATGGGCGCGTGCCAGTGGTCGCCCGTGCACACCACCACCGCGTCAACGTCCTTCTCCTTCTCGAGCAGCTCGCGGAAGTCCGCGTAGGCTGTGCAGCCGCGATACTGGCCTGATGCCTTGCGCGTGGCGTAGTAGGCGTCCACGATCTTCTGGCACGGCTCGCGGCCCGCAGTGCCGCCCATCACCTTCATCGTGCGGGTCAACTGGATGGCCCGGGTCGTGCTAAGCGAGTCCCAGCTTGTGGTCGTGCCCAGGAGTTTCCTCACGGCATCGCGGAACTCTGTGGCCCCCCACTGCGGGTAGTCGCTGCTCTCCTTGTTCGGGTCGCAGACGGACACGACCTGCACGTCGGGCTGGCGGAGGAAGTTCAGCATCACCCGCAGCCCCTGCGACCCGACGCCGATGCAAGCGACGTTGACCCTCTCGCTGGGTGGCGTGCGGCCCTCTCCTGCCAGAATCCGGCTCCGCAGCGCTGCCAGCGCGCCCGTCAGGCCGCCGCACGCAAGGAATTGGCGGCGGGCAACGCCACGGCGGCTTTGTCCCTCGGATCGGTTGTCCGTGCTCATTGGTCCTCCAAGGCGACCCAAGGAACCTGTGAAGCAGGTCGTTTCGGACTGGGCCTCCACTATCCATCAGAGCCAAGACGATACGGATGGTAGCGGGTTCGCCTCGTGCAATCAAGCCGTGCTTGGGAGGCCGGCCTTGCAGACACGAAGGTGTTTGCGTACCATTCTAGCGTCAGTCAGGTACGAAACGTGTTCTGCCCAGCGCGTCGTGGTGGGAGGTAGCCTGATTCCGGCCCCTCATCCTCTGGCGCTTCGACCCTAAGGCCGAAGAGGTTAATGTGATAGGCCCCGCCGCCGTCGCAAGCCAGCACTACATCACCACCCTGGACGCCGACCCGACCGGCCGCTACCTCTACTACGTCCCCGGCGCTCACGGCGGCAGCGAGGTGGACGGCTCTCCCATCGTCCAGTTCGACGTGACGACCCGACGCAAGAAAATCGTCGCCTTCGTCCACCCATTCCTGAAGGAGCGCTACGGTTACACGCCCATCGGCACCTTTGGCTCGGCCGTTGACCCCAAGGGCGACAAGCTCTACGTCAGCTGGCACGGCCGCCGCCGGGCGGCCGGATGGGACACTTGTGCGCTCACCGTCATCCACATCCCGGAGGCCGAGCGGCCCGGCGTATCGCCAACACAATAGGGAAGGAACCCCATGCTCCCGAGCAGCACGAAGCGGGTCTTCCGCTGTGCAGCTGCCGTCGCGGCCCTTGCCGCGGACGCAACGTCCGGATTGTCCGCGGAGGCCACGCCGGCAGGCCGGCTCATCCTGAGCGAGAAACCCTTCTGGCGGAAGCACCACACCTTCTTCCCGCCAAGTCTGTCGGTGAAGGCGGCGGAGGCAGCGGGGCTTCCAGCCGACGCCGAGTCCCGAGCCAGGTTCTTCGCCAAGGCGCCCAACCGGTTGCCGTCCCCGTGGAGGTGTCCGTGGCCGACTGGAGTCTGCCGGACCTCAAGGACTACGCCACGCTCCTGATGATCTACCAGTCGCCGGAGACGCTAGCGGCCCACTACCAGGTCAAGCCCTGGTCCGAGGAGCACTGGAGGCTGATCGAGCGCTCGCTGAAGCTGATGGGCGAGGGCGGTAACGTGGGCTTACAACTCAACCTGCTCGCCAAGGGCTGCATGGGCAACGAGGACAGTTGGGTGATCTGGGAGAAGAAGCCTGACGGCGCCTGGGACTACGACTTCGCCATCTTCGACCGCTACATCAAGACCGCCATGAAGTACCACGACCCCGCCCGCGTGAAGATCGTCGTGCTCAACATCTGGGGCATCGAGGCCGGCAAGGTGTACGCTGACGACGCTGAGCGCTACGGCGGCGACCTCAGAAGCGGCAGCGTCCGCGTGACCGTGCGCGACCCGGCCACCGGCAAGAAGGAGGACCTGTTGCTGCCGCCCTACGGCTCGGAGGACTGCGAGAAGCTGCTCAAGCCTCTCCTCCTCGCCGCGAGGAAGCATCTCGATGACGCGGGGCTTGCGGAGAAGATAATGTGGGGCAAGGGCAGCGATGACTACCCCCTCCCTGAGCACGTGGCCATGCCGGAGCGCATCCTCCCCGGCACGCCCTGGTTCCGCGAGTCGCATTGGGACGCCCAGACGTTCCGCTACGGCCCCAAGAGCGACAAGGCGAAGGTCGTGCCCGTGGGCGCGAGCTCGATAGTCTGGGGCGGGCGCATCCCCCCTCCGCCCGAGAGGCGCTTCTATGGCTGGCAGTATGACCCCAAGCACATCATCTTCAACTTCAACCGCCCGGGGGTGGATTGCCTGTGCCTGCTGGGCTACCCGCCGCCCTGGTCGTTCCACATGTGGGGCGAGAGCACGGTTGCCTGCGGGCGGAACGGCAACGGCAACGTGGGCGGGGACTTCTGGCCGATCGTCGGCTCGCTCGGCAAGCTCCTGCCCGCCGGTGGCTCCGCCGGGATGTTCAATGGCGGCGGCACCTTCTGCGGCCTCTACCCCGCGTCCAACATGGGCCGCAACGGGGTGGGCAACAACACCGTGGACCTCTTCGGCCCCGGACCCCAGGGGCCTGTCTCCACCGTCCGCTTCGAGAATGCTCTGGAGAACAACCAGGAGTCCGAGGCGCGCATCTTCATCGAAAAGGCCCTGCTGGCCAAGGACGGGCCTCTGCCAGCCGAGCTGGTGAGGAAATGCCAGGACGTGCTGGACGAACGCACGAACGTCCTGCGCTACGAAGCGCTAGGCGCGGGGCGGATGGCGCCCCATCGGTGGCAGGAGCGCAACCGCCGCTTGTTTGAGGCCGCAGCTGAGGTGCAAGGCGCCTCGACAAGATAGGGTCCCAAGCAGGGAGGGACGGACACTCATCCTAGGAGGAGATGCGCCGGCAAGCAGGTCGCTTTCACGCATCTCCCTGCGTTCGGCAGGGGCCGGCTGTACCGTCCCATGCCGCATACCTGCCTCACTTGACCTCGCAGGCCGCCTCGCCGCCCAAGGTGGTGACCTGCTCGTCAGCCGTATCGCCATTCAGCGTCCCGCTAACTGGGCTGGTTAAGGGCCGCCGCGGCGCTCACCACCGGAAGAACCTGTATGGGTCATCCCACTCCTGCACCTTGTCGAGGTACAGGCCGCTGGACCATCGGCCCTCCGACGGCGGAGCGCAGGGCGCCATCCGGATGTCGGCAACCCAGAGCGTCCCTGCGTGCCCATGCCAGATCTGGAAGCGCGTCTTTGACGGCGTGGTGGCACTCGCGCAGACCAGGAAGGTGAACTCCTTCCATTCCTCGCGGGGAGTGAAGCTCTGGTAGTCGAACAGTGAGCGCCACGTGACCGTGTTCTGGAGCGCGAGGGTGACGCTGCCGCCGCCGAGCCCCTCCGACCTGGCCTTGAGGGAGACGAGGTACCACTGCCCCTCCGTGACGGGGACGTCGTGCTGGGCCAGCATGAGGCTGCCCTTCTCGGTCTTGCCCAATCCCGGGCAGGTGATGCGCAGGCAGGGCTGAGCAGCTCCCGGCGCGGCTTCCTCGAGCCTGCACGTCGCTTGCTTCAGGTCGGTGCTGAACTGCCAGTGGTCTGGCATTCCGTCCTTGTCCTGGTCCAGTCGGAAATCCCCGTTCTTCACGACCGATTCTCTGGGCGCCCCGCTCACGGGCGTCGAGAAGCGGGACAACAGGGGCGTCTCTCCGCGCACGCCCATGTTGCCCAGAAGCCGCGTGAGGAGAAACGAGGTGCGGCGATAGGTCTTCCGAAGGTTCTGCTGCTCGGTCCTCCACTCGAAGAACCAGGGTTTTGTGCCCGCCTCGAAGCCGGGGTTGGTGAAGAGGTTCGGGCGGCCCTGCCCCTCGGCACCAGCCGGGGCGTAGGCCCCTTCGTAGAGCCGGAAGTGGTCCGCCCGAAGTCGGGCGCCGGCCTGGCCGCAGTGGAGGTAGGCTGACCAACCCTCGGGGTAGGGCTTCTCGACCTTGAAGGTGACGTGTAGCTCCGTCCACTTGTCAGCGGGAAGCTCGATGTCCTTACCCCGGACGGCACGGTCCCAGGGCCGCCCGGCACGCTCGACTTCGAGACGGGCACGGACGGGCTCGCCGAGGGCCTTGACGACGGCGGCGCAGGTGTAGGTCTTCCCCACCTGCCCGGCCTCCACCTTCTGGCCGAACTGCACCCACGGCACCGTGGCCATGGTCAGCAGTGCGCACTGCTTGCCCTCGACGGCATCGTCCGCAACCACGGAAAAACCAGGAGTGTCCTCCGGCCTCTGGATGAAGCTCCAAGGGGCAAGCTGGCAGAAGACGACGTTCGCGCCCTCCGCCTGCGCCAGCACGCCGTCGCCGAGGACATTGGCCCCGCCCGAGACGAGCGGCAACTCGCGCGGGTCGCGGCTGTGGACGTCCGCCGGCGCCACGCCAGCGAACGGGGATGCGACGCTGGGCGGGTCGAACCAGGCGGCGATGTGCTCCCGCTTCGATGTGCGGACCGCCGTCGGCAGGAACGAGTTCGCCTCTTCCGCATCGAGCTCGAGCGCGAGCAGGTGGCCTCCAGCCTTCAGCCACCTGGCGACATCGGCCGCATGCTTCGCGAGCACCTGTCCGCCGCCCGGCCCGACGACGAGCGCCTGATCGGCGGACAGGGCGCCGCCCTGGTAGGACCCCGCCTTGATGCCAGCGCGCTCGAGGTGACGCTTGCCGAGGGGCTCGCCGGCGTAGAGCGCTGTGCGATCCGACCGATCGGACCGATCGGTCAGATAGGACAGCAGATTCTGGACCAGCCGCCTCGCCGCCGGGTCATCCTCGGTGCGTCCCGTCACATCCATCTGGCAGAGCAGCACCAGGCCCTTCCCCTCGCGGTACTCGAGGAGGGGGCTGTACTGGAGGCTGAAGCCGCCGTCAATGACTGGCAGGAAGTCGCCGACGGGCGGCTTCTCGATGAGGACGGATGCCACGTTTCCGCGGTTCCCGCATCGCCAGAGCCGTGGGACCTCGAGGCCGCACCACCTCACGACGGGCGAGCCGCTGAACCTGTTGCTCAGCTCGTATTCCAGCCGCGGCGGGAGGATCGTCGCTTCGCCACGCCAGTCGCGCAGGTGCTCATCGCCCAGCCCTGCGAGCGTGGGATGGTCGGGCACGCGGCGGAAGGCGTTGCGCAGGCCGTACTCGGCGATGCGGAGTCCGAGCCGTTTCTCAAGCGCCTCGGGCGTCTGCTCGAAGACCAGGACTCTCAGTCCGTCGCGGACGCGCGTCACGTTCGGCGCCGGCCCGTTTGCGGTTAGTGCAGCCTTACCGACGATCAGCGAGTCGTAGCCAGTCAGGTCTGCGTTAGCTTCCACGGGCTGGTAACGCACGCCCAGCGCCGCGAGGAGCTTGCCCGTCTCGCCCTTGGGGTCGAAGAGCGCCACCTTCGCGGCAAGCGCAGGGGGTGGCGGTGGTGGTAGGACATGGAGAACGAGCGAGTCGCTCTGGGTCTCGCCCGTGCTGAACTTGACGGTTGCCGTGAGCTCATAGGTTCCCGGGGCTTGGTCGGCCGGGAGGGCGATGCGGATGGGGATGCGTTGCTGGCCGCCAGCGGCGACGTTGATTCTGGCCGTTCCTTTCTCGCCCCGAGCGCTCGACGCCCACGAGCATTCGCCGGTCACCGCCTCCCGGGAATTGCTGATGACGATGAGCTGCTTCTCGACGGTCTCGCCGGGGACGAAGTTGTGGTCCTTGCTTGTGAAGCTGCTCGGCTTTCCCGCGAGATAGGCCAGGAGCGGCATGTTGTTCCGCAACATGGCCTCGGCGGCCGGGGTCGGCACCCAATCCGTGCGCTCGTAGGCCAGGTCCATGCGTTCATAGCGCTCCTCGAGGTAATCGGGGCTGAAGCCGGGCCGCTGGAGATTCTCCCAGTCGGTCTTCAGCTCGACGCGCTGGTTGCGGTTCAGGTCGGGGCGGGGTCTCCAGTAAACGTGATGTTGCCAGGGTGAGATGGCTGAGACGCCCCAGGCGCGGAAGGCCCGCCAGTTGTCGGTCAGATAGGCGGCCAGGATGGGGTAGCGCTCGGCGAAGTCGCGGGAGTCCAAGTGGTACGGGTAGTCCCAGCGGTGCCACAGGTCGCCCGCCCGGAAGTGCTGGGCCTCCCACCGGAGGTTCGTCGTCTCCTCCTTGCTGATGCGGTAGGCCCTGTCGCCCAGGAACTGCGCGTTCCATTCCGCGACGCAGAAGTCCCACGGGACGACGGCGCTGCCGAAGCTCCGTGCCCCCTTGTACCAGCCGCGGTACATGGCCCAGTCCCACGTGCAGGGCGCGCCGTACTCGCAGGTGAAGAAGGGCTTCACGCCCTTCGTCGCCCAGTGCTCGAACCAGTCACTCATCTCCTGGATGGGGACCCAGTTGGGGTAGAAGTTGCTTGTGTGCATCGAGCTGAGGTTCCCGCTAGAGTGGTGGTAGATGATGCGGGTGGGGTCCAGGCGGCGCACGATGGCTTCCGCGCGCAAGGCTCGGCGAACGTTGTTGAGCGCCCATTCGCTGCGCGATTCGTAGATGCCGTCAATCAGGTCTGGGTTCATGTCCTCGCTGTAGCCGGTGGCGTTGTGGCTCATCGAGTACATCACCACGGCGGGATGGTTCTGGGCCGCGCGCACATAGAACGCCGCGTGCCGCTCGTAGCCGTTGGTGCGGTGGGCGTCCGGCGCGCTCCAGTCGTATTGGCCGAAGTGCGGCTGGGAGAAGGAGACGAGCATCCCCACGTCGTCCGCAGCTCGCAGGATTTCCTCGAAGCCCAGGTGGGTGCCCGGCTCGCACCCGTAGTTGTGGGTGTAGACGGCGTTGATGCCCCAGCTTTGGAGGCGCTTCATGCTCTCGCGCGCCCCGGCGTAGCTTGCCCACGCCGCCCCCACCTGGGCGTTGTCGAAGGGCACCGCACACAGGAAGATGCGCGTGCCGTTCAGGTAGAAGTCCCGCCCGTCAATCCAAAACTCGCGAAAGCCGAACCTGACCGGGAAGCTCGTGTCCAGCGCCTTGCCCTCCGCGTCCAGCAGCGTCAGGGCCACATCGTACTGGTTCCGCGGGGTATGAACGTCCCACAGCTTGTCCGGCTTCCATTTCTCCGTGAAGGCGAACAGGCCGTCTCTCAGGTCGGTCGCTCGGAACGGCTTGCTCGTGAGCTCTTTGACGGCGCGACCGCCCTCGGTTACCTGGGCGCGCACGCCATACGCGGCATCCGCCGCGACATCGTGGAGTGCGGCCTCGAAGGTGATCGTCCCGTTACGCACCGAGGTTGCCACCTTGACGTCGCCGAGGCGCGCCTTTGCGGGCGTGGAGACGAGGTAGACGTCGCCGCACAGGCCACGTCGCGCAACCGAGCCCCTCACAGTGCGGGCCGAGTTGCTGTCGCTGTAGGAGAGCATCACGCCCTTGAGCGGCATCGCCACGACCAGCAGGCTGAGGACCTGCTTCTCCCCCGGGCGGCAAGCGGCCGTGAGGTCCACCTCACCCGCAGGGAAGGGAATCTCGCCGAGCTTCTTCCCATCCAGGTAGACCGCGGCAAAGGAGTTCAAGCACTCCGCCTGCATCGCAATGCGGCGACCCGCCCATGAAGCGGGCACCGTGACCTCGCGCTGATACCAGGCCGCCGTGATGTCGGCCAGCTTCGCCTCCTGCCAGCTCGGATGCGCGTGCACCGTCTGGCAGTCCTTCTGCATGTAGTCGGTTATCCCCGGCCAGCACCCGGGCACCTTGAAGTGCCCCCAGTTGCCGCCCGGCACCTGGTCGCTCTTCGGGTCAGCGGGCTGCCAGAGCCAGAGGCCGTTGATGCAGATGCGCTCGCGCGTCGGCGTGGTCTGCCGGTACGCCTTGGCCAAATCCCAGACTGCCTTGACCCCCGGCAGCAGAGGTGCGGCAGGCCCTGCGTGGGAGAAACCCGAGACCGCCGATGCGACGGCGTACGCCAGAACCACGAGGCGAAGAAGCCAGAATGTCCACATGCTTCACTCCAGTCCGGCGAAGTCTGTCATTGGGCGCCCGGCTGACCCCATTGGCCAACCCTCGCGATGATGATCGTAGCACCCCCTGCGCAGGAATCAAGCCTCTGTCGGCCCTGTGGGGTTTGCGCCCGGCTCGCGACGCTGCCGCGGTCGCTCCCATCGAGCGCCTGACGCGATAGTACGGATGCGCATCCTAGAGGGAGCGGTCCTGTGAAGGGATGAGACGGCTCAAGCTCAGCGTGTCCTGACGCCGGCCTCGTGTGGTCCTTGAGACGTGGCCGACGCCCGTGGCAAGGCCCGAAGGGTCATCGCCGATGGTTCTCTGTTCCTCCCAACGACTGAACGGACTGCGCCCGCGGAGCGCCTGGTGATGAAGCCGGCCTCCGCCCAGTTCCCGAGGTCGAAGGGCGAGCGCGAGCCGGCGTCGGTGAGCGTAAGGTCGATTCGCCGGGCGCCTGCCGGGATTCTCACGTCGAACGGCCACGGCTCCTGCGAGATCCGCAGGATGGGGCTTTCGGCGGCCAGCTCGCCGTCAATGAACACCTTGAACTGCACGCTCGCGTGCATCGCCCAGAACCGCCCGTTCTCGGCCTTCCGCAGCACCCCGTCGTCCACGCCGGCGAGCGCGACGAAGCGGTCGAACTCCGGCTTCAGCTCGAATAGCTCGTTGGCCGGCGCGCGCATGCCGAGGCCCTTCTTGAAGGTTCGCCCGCGGATGGTGAGCGGCGCGCCCTCGTAGGACTGGTCGGCCTTCGGCCAATAGTGCCAGATGGCGTGCGGATACTGCCGCTTCACGGGCGTCAGCTCGGAGAGATAAACATTCGGCGCGGGCGGATTGGGCGGCAGGAGGACGTATGTCCCGCTCCCAACCAGCGAAACCGGCTTGCCGCCCCGGAAGGCGGCGGCCCGCACCTCGGCGGTCTTCGTGAGCGTGAGCGGCTTCTCGTAGAGGGGCGAGGCCGCGGTCGGCTCGCTCCCGTCGGTGGTGTAACGGATCTGGACATCCTTTACCAGCGGCGCCGTGAGCGTCAGGACCGTCGAAGTCCGGAACAAATAGGGCCGGTCCTTGGCTCCCCACGGCGTCAGGCGGACGCCGTCCACGACCCAGGCGGGGTCCCAGACGCCCGCGCGGGTCATCTCCTCGACCATGTCGATCGTCGGCACGCCGCTCTTCTCGATGTCGGCCACGACGCGCGCCGTGCCGTCGTCGGGCGTCCAGCCTTTCGCGGGGTCGTAGGAAGTGAAGGCATCGTTGAGGTCGCGTGCGACGCAGCACTCGAAGCCGGCCTCGTACATGTTCTTGAGGGCGTCGGGCTTGCCGATGAGGCACATGTTCGTGTGGCCGCCCATGTAGATGAGCTGTGTGATGCCGCGCTGGCGAAGGAGGGAGAACAACTCCTGCATGCCGCAGACGATCAGGTCGCGATCGCCGATGATCAGGTTCGGGTTCATCCC
>VGYV01000088.1 GCA_016872855.1 Planctomycetota bacterium | reverse complement strand
GGCCCCTCTGCGCCCCGCGACACCCTGCGCGGGGCAGAGACGCCCCGCCCACAGGCCTGCGCAATTCCGGCACACGTTCCTTCCTGAGCCTTTGATTCAGAATCGTGGCGAGTTATTTAGAGGCCGCGCGCGGCGTTTCCACAAGCGGGACGCTTGTGGCTACAACAAGCGAGAATCGTGGCGAGTTATCTAGGTGCGAAGGTGCCCCAGACGCCACGGATGGTGGTGGAGTGAGAGGAGGCGCCGGAAGGGGGAGGGAACCCGCGGCAGGGTTCTCTGCATCCTGAGTTCTCGCGACGACAAGAGAGGCAACTACACCGTGAGGATCGCGGAGTACAAGCTTGACCGCGGCGACGCTCCGCGCGATACTGCCTGCCATCGTGAGCGCCCGAGCGCCCTGCGCGACGCGAAGGAAGCAATCACGAAGGAGGTCGAGCGATGGGCCTTCGTCAACTCGCAGCCTTGGCGTCGGGCCTGCTTGCGACGACAGCCGTCGCAGGCGAGACCACAAAGGAGAATCCCGGGATGAAGCTCTGGTACACGAAGCCAGCGAACCAGTGGGTGGAAGCTCTGGCCATCGGGAACGGGCGCCTCGGCGGAATGGTCTTCGGGAAGACAGAGGAGGAACGAATCCAGCTCAACGAGGACACGCTCTGGGCAGGGGCGCCCTATGACCCGAGCAATCCCGAGGCCCTGGCCGCGCTGCCTGAGGCCCGCCGCCTGATCTTCGAGGGCAAGTACCGCGAGGCCCACAACCTCATCGCCAAGAAGATGATGGCCAGGCCGCTGAACCAGATGCCCTATCAGCCCGTGGGCGACCTGCTCCTGAAGTTCCCCGGCCACAAGGACGCCAGCGACTACCGCCGCGAGCTGGACCTCGACACTGCCGTCGCCACCACGGCCTATTCGTGCGGCCAGCTCGCAGCCGCCGCGGCGAAGCCCTTCGAGCGCCTCCGCGCCGACCACGTGGCCGAGCACCAGCGCCTCTTCCGCCGCGTGACGCTCGACCGCTGGTCGGCGCCCTATCGCGGCTGGCACTACTGGCCCGACCACGTCATCCCCGCCAAGCCGCAGGCCCCCGGCCACGAGGCATTCGTCAACACCGACTGCCCGACGGTCTTCCAGCTCCCGGGCTCCAAGACGTGGCACATGAGCTTCATCGCCTTCGATGGCAAAGGCTACAACTCGTTTGTTGCCGAGAGCGACGACCTGGTGCACTGGAAGAACATGCGGCTGGCCATGGGCTTCGGCCCGAAAGGCGAGTTCGACCACGGCGGATGCGTCCTGGGTGCTTACCTCTACGAATCCTACGACATCAAGGCGCCCCGCGTCCTCAAGAAGCGCGATGGCCGCTTCTGGTCACTCTACGGCTGCTACCCGCGCCAGGGCGGCTACGAGCTGCGGCCCGGCTACGAGGGCGTGGCGTGCAGTGACGACGGTCTGGCGTGGCGGCGGGCGAAAGAGACCCACATCCTCGCCGTCCACGACCCCGACTGCGGCGACTGGGAGAGAGATTGCATCTACCAGCCCTGGCTCGTCGAGCATCGCGGCCGCTTCTTCAACTTCTACAACGCCGCTAGCGGGGGCACCGAGCAGTCAGGGCTGGCTTTCTCCACCGACCTCGTGAACTGGATGCGGTATCCCGCCAATCCAGTGATCCGCAACCGCAAGGGCGGCTACGACGAGAACTTCTGCTCCGACCCCAAGGTGTTCCGCGACGGCGACCACTGGACGATGCTCTACTTCGGCGTCGGCCGCGGCGGCGCCCACATCATGGCTGCCTTCTCGCGCGACCTCGTCCACTGGACTGCCCACCCCGAGCCCCTCTACAAGGCTGGCGGCAACCCCAGCGGCCTCGACAAGCAGTATGCCCATAAAATCTCGCTCGTGTGGAACCCGGCGAACGAGACCTTCTACATGCACTACTGCGCCTGCGGCCCCAAGGGCCGAGGCGTCGGCCTCATCACCAGCAAGCCGCTGCCCGCGCCGCCGCGCTGACCGTTGGTCCTTCGCGTCGTGGGGCGCTGCACGATGCTGGCCGTCTGAACTCGATAGGAGCGCTGATGATGCTTCACCGGGCGAAGTTGACCCTTGTGGCCGCCCTGGCGGCGGGCGGTGCGTCCTGGCCTTCGAGAACTTCGAGTACCTCGGCTCCTTCAAGCTGCCCGACAAGGTGGGCAAGGGCGGCGCCGGCTTCTCGGAAAGCGGGCTGGCCCTCCGCAAGCCGAAGGACAGCCCGACGGGCCTCTTCCTGAACTACACGCACCCGGCCCAGACCCTCTTCGAGGTTGAGGTCCCCGCGCTGGCGAAGTTCGATGGCCGTAACGCCGCGCCCCTGAAAGTGGCAGAGGTCAAGAAAGTCTGGGGCACGCTATCCGCCAAGAACGTCTCTCCGAACGGCGGCCTATGGTGGGACGAGGCGACGCGGACGCTCTATTGGACCTACTACCACGGCTACTGGATGGGCGGCGCGCTGCCCGTCCTGAACGCGAGCAAGCTGGGTGAAGATGGCACCATCACCGCCGTGGGGTCATGGACCGTGCCCAGCCAGAAGTGGCACTGGGGCGGCGTGACGCGGCTGCCCAAGGAACCTCCTCCGCACGCATTGCCACCGTGTGGGCATGGAGTCCCATCCCCTGGTTCACGCCTACAGAGTCAAGTAGGACCACTGGCGTGGATGCCGTCTGCTTGAGGAGGCGACAGAGAACCTCCTTGCCGCGCAATGATGCCCCGGAGTTGAATAAATCGTCCCCGCAATCTAGAGAAGAGAACGCCCGCGAAACCTCGGCCCGAGCGAAGGCGAGGGCACGCGAAACAACGCGAAACGCGAAACCGGATACTCACGCAGAGCGCGCAGAGGCAGCAGAGAAGAACCCCATCCGTCCGCTCCCGAACACCCAACACCGCTTTCGGCTTCGGCGCTCCCGAAGGGCTCGACCGAAACCGCTCCACCGCTGGCCGCGCCGGGTTGAAGATTCGAGCCGCACGGATTATGCTATGGGCCGCCATGGACGGCGGCAGGCGGACCCCGCCAGCCCCAAGGCCCCGGCCGGGGCATGAGGCATCAATCGGCCCGGAGCAAGTCAAGGAGATGAGGATGAGGAAATGCCTGGCGACGATGCTGACGACGCTCGCGCTCTCCGGGAACGCCCGGGCGGGCGAGGCCTCCAATGAGAAGCAGCGTTGCCCGCGGCCCGCCGTGTTCGCCACCGTTCTCTCCTTTGGCTACGCCGGCGACCACATGCCAAGAGACGACGCAAGGGCATCCTTTGGTTCCTCGGCACGAGACTCATGGACCCCAACTCGCTGGAGTGGACCCCTGCCGGCGGCGACATCGCCAAGGTGAACAGGGAAATCCTGCCGCTGGGCGAGAAGATCGCCAAGCTGGGCAATCCTGTGGCCATCTACTCCACTCCCATCACGAAGACGGCGAACAACGAGGCCCTGCCCGACGGCAAGGCCAGCATGATGCCGCCCGGCCTCGAGAACAATGCCTTCCCGAAGGACTTCGGACTCCAGCCCGCAGGGGGCGAGTTCGTCATGGGCGTCTTCAAGGCTGAGGGCGGGGCCGACGCTTTCTTCCTCGCCAACCACAACGCCTATGCCGAACAGAGCGTGACCCTGCGGCTCGCCAAGGCAGCCAGGTTCAGCCTCTTCGACGGTTCGACGGGCCGGTGGCAGCCGCTGCCGGCCACCAACCAGGCCGTCACCTTCAAGCTTGGCCCCGCGGGGGCGGCGCTCCTACGCCTCGGCGACTGAGCGCTGCCCCGCGGAAGGAGAAAGGACCGCGCCAATGTCCGGACGCCCTCGTCGGCAACTACGCCTGTGCCTGGTTGTTTGGGTTGCCCGACGCGAAGCACAACCAGTACCCCACCCTGGTCGAGCGGGTCAAGCAGTTCGGCCCCCGCGGCGTTCGAGCCGTGCTCTGGCACCAGGGCGAGTCCGACTCGCTGGCCAAGACCGCCGCAGAACAGTACCGCGACCGGCTGACCCAGGTCATCCGGGCGATGCGGAAGGAGGTCGGCTACGACGTGGATTCGTTCGTCGCCCAGGCGTCGTTCCATCCCGGCTGCGGCAAGCCGAAGCAGGACCCTGTGGCGGCGGGGCAGAGGCTGATCTGGCCGTCCTCCTCCGCGTGACAGGCCGCGCCAAAGAGCGCCACGGCGCACGACAATGCCCGGTCCGCGAACATCCGAATCGCGTTCTTGGCCGCTCTCCTTCCATTCACTTGACTGGCGTGGTTTCCTCGGCATGGTGCCCCAACTTCAGGACCACTAGACGCTCGCCCCAGTCGTCGAAGGCCAGGTAGTTATCCGTGCCGGAGACGAAGCGGGGTTGGAACATGCGGATGTCCTCCGTTCCAGTGGCCATCTTCAGGGCGTCGTCGTGGTTCCCATAGCTGCCCAGGTGCAGGATGAGGTTGCCGGCGGTGTCCAAAACTCCGATCGAGTGGCGGTACGCTTCGGGGACGTAGGACCGCTTGAACCAATCGAGGTGTGGGCGCATCGAGGCGCAAGTGCAGCCCGAGGCCACGACAGGCCCCGCTCCGGCGTAGATCCATTCCACGCCACTCGCCCAGGCATCCCCCTTGCCCATCTCCGCATCGCCGAACGGGCCGCCCGACACCATGTCGGCCGGCCGATCGGGCGGGGCATCGAGCGGCACGGCGGCTTCGCGGAGCAGAAACGCCGCCTTGCTGCGGGCCTTGACGCAGCAGGCCGTGAAGGGGTTCCGGTCGTTGTCCTGAATAGGCGCGTCGGAGCCCAGGTGCTTCTTCCTGCCGCTCAGGAAGGGCCGCCCGTTGAACAGCCTCTGGCGGCTGCTGACGAAGTAGAGGTCGCCATCCTCGTCAATCTGCACGCCGGCCATCGTGCCTCCGCCCACCACGGCGCACTCCTGCCGCAACTGGCCGGTCGAGTCGTAGGTCCAGACGGTTGCGCCGGACAGCGGGATGCCGGGCCGCCGCGGGATGAAGTACAGCTCCTCCCCCATCCGCTGCTTCTCCCGCACCGAACGCAGGTAGTCCTGGTAGGGGTCGCCGTCGCGGCGGGTCGCTCCGCCCTGTGCCACCCGCGCGACCAGCCCTGCAAAGGCCGCCCTGTAGCTCTCCTCGTCCATTCGCGGCATGAAGTAGATGTTGCTCTGGACGGCCATGTCCCCACGCATGTTCACGCCGAAGCCGTCCTGGAAGAACTTCGCCCCAGGCTGGTCCTTGACGGGTATCGCGCCGATGAAGAGCCGCTGCTTGGACTTCGACGCGACTTCGACGCCGTAGTCGTAGGGCACCTCAGGATACACCACCACGCCGGGGTGCCTGCGGTTCAGATGGTCAACGAACTCCTTCTCGCTTGACGGGTTCAGGCGAACCACGCCAGGGACGAAGAAGCCTGGGTCCAGGTGGAGGTGCATGTGGCCGCGCTTGTCGAAGGCTAGGTCGTTGATCGAGCCTGGCATGTGGACCTGTCTGAGCTTGCGCCCCGTCTTCAGGTCGAGCACCCAGGGGTTTGCCCGGAAGCCGCGCCAATAGAGCTCCTCGCGCGTGGGGTCGCAGTTGACGTGGTCGAAGACGCTGCTCGTCCACCCGCCCACGTGGCCCTCGCCTGCCTGCTTCCGCGCCAGCTCGGCGAAGTCCACGATCTTCTTCAGGGCGCCGCTGTCCTCCTCCCACACGGTCACGCTGGGTCCCCGAAGGTGATAGATCCCTTCGTACGAGGCGCTGTAGCCCTCCCTGGCTGCCCCCCCGATCCACAGGCGCGGCTTCGGGGTCCACGAATCCACGGCCATCAGACCGTGGGCCAGGCCCTCAACAGAGAACTCTCCGCGGGGATTGTCGAAGGACGACAGCTTGGTGAGCCGCGGGGTGGTGCGCCCTTCCACAATGGCGTAGTGGAACAAGTATATGGCGCCGGTCTTCTGGTGGACTCTCACGATGTTGGGGCGGTCAATCCTGATGGTCTTCAAGTGCTTGAGGTCGGGCGTGAAAACCTGTAGACGGTTGTTGGCGCAGTCGGAGACGTAGACCCGCCCCTGCGCGTCGCAGTCTATCCCTGTGGGGTTGTTGAAGTGCGCGTTGTCGCTCCCAGGGTCGTTCGGGAGCCGTTTCTTCCTGTCCACCGGCCCGCCCGGGAAGGCCTCGACCGCGCCATCGCCCTGGAGGGCGTAGCGGAAGACGGCGTGGATGCCGGGGTTGACCATGTAGAGCCACCTCCCGTCGGGCGACGCGGCCAGGCGGGCGTTCGTGTGCGACGTGTCCGGCGAGAGGAATGGCCGCCCCTTCGTGCCGGGGATGTCGGTGCCGCCGTCGGTGAAGATGTAGTGAAGCGCGGAGGGCTTTCTGCCCTGGAAGTAGCCAGAGCCGCCGTTGAGGTAGTAGAGCCGCCCATGAGGGGTCACATCTTCATTTCGCACATGGCGGCCATGTGCCAAATGAAGATGTGACCCCAGGGCGGGCTGGAGGTCGCTCACGTCCCCAGCGTTCAGCCCCACGAGCCAGAAGCCGTCGCCCGCCAGGCTCTCCAGCACCTTGGGGCCGTGCAGCGCGCGTTTGCCGGGCTCGTATTCCACATAGCCGCAGCCGTTCAGCCTGTCCCACGGGAGGTCGCTTGGCGGCGGGGCCAGGGAGCAGAGGTAGTTCCCGTCGTGGTCGAACTTCCGCAGGCAGGCGTGGTCGTGCATCCCGCCGCCCTTGCTGAAGACGTATGCGCCATCCGCGCCGATCGCCAGCCCGATCACCACGCCCGGAAGGTCGTGCGGGTCGGCTCCCCCCATCAGGCGGTGAAAGGCAGGCTTGAGGCCGAGCTGGACTCGGACCGCCATCTTCTGCGGCTCCTTGACATACTCGCCCAGATCATCCTTGCCGTTCCAATGGATCGTCTGCTTCAGCGAGTTCTTCTGGAAGGGCGCCGGGGCATTGGCGCCGAGCACGCCGGAGGCCAGGTGCCGCACGATGCCCCCCTGGGCATCCACCACGGCGACCGTCACGTCGCAGTTCCCCTTGGCCGCGAACGTGATCTGGTATCGGTCGGAGCCGACGCATCGGACCGATGGCTTCTCGGTGAACTCGAAGACGTTCTCCCGCTCGGTGCATGGCGGGGAGTAGGGCTTGGGGAAATCCTCCGCCGCTAATGCAAGGGCGCCTGCCAAGAACAGCGGCCCAGGAAAGGTCTTACAGATTCTGGTCATTTCCCCACACGCTCTTTCAGGATGGCCGCGGTCTTCGCGGCCTCCTTTCTCATCACCGGCGTCATGTCGTCCTCTTCGTTGTAGGGGTACTTGTAATTCGCCAGGTTCTCCACCTGGGGCAGGCAATCCACGGCCTTCGGGCCGGCAACCCGGAGGAATCTGAGGACCTCGATCACAAGCGCCTCCCTCTCGCGGCTGTTGTTCGTGCCGTAAAATCGCGGCTCGGTGATGAAGCGCTTGGCGAACGGCAGGACGGCCTCCGCCTTGGCGCCGAATCTCTGGAGCGCCTGCCACGACTCCGTCTGCCACACCGTGCCGCCGTCCTTCTGCTCCATCTTGTCCAGGATGTTCGGGACGACGTTGTCGTGCACTGGGCCGATGAGGCCGATGGCTTCCACAATCTCCGGACAGTGCTGCCCCTCTGCGTGCATTCTGCTGATGAGCAGGTCCATGTGCCCTGCCGCCAGCGGCCCCATCCGGCCACACGTCCAGGCCGCTGCCCGGCGCACCAAGCGGTATTCCTGGTCCTGGTGGGAGCCAAGAAGCTGGTCACCCTGCGCCAGAGGCGTCTTCAGGTGCGGGATGCAGGCCTTGGCCGCCAGCCCGATCACGCCGCAGGCCTTGACGGCCTCGCGCCGCACGTCCGAGTACTTGTCGCGGAAGGCCACGATCAGGGCCTCAGTCACCTTCGCAATCTCGGCATCGGGCTTGGCCTCCTTCAGAATCTGCCCCAGCGCCTTGGCTGCTGCTGCGCGGTTCCGCTCGTACTGGGTGCCCTCCAGCATCGGCAGGAGGTCGGGCACGGCCTTCCGCGCGGCAGGCCCGCACTCGCCCAGCACCTGCGCCGCGGCGAACTTGTCGTTTTCACGCTCCGACTTCAGCACGGGGAGCACCAGGGGCACGATCCCGGCGTGGAGTTCTCCGGGCGCGGCGCCCAGCGTCCGCGCCGCTCGGACCTGGAGCCCCCTGTTGTCGCTCCGGAGCTGCCTCACCCATTGCGACAGCGGCTTGCCCTCAAGCTCTGGCTCGGCCTCTTCCGCCCAGCACAGGCAAGCCAGAACTGCTACGACCCATTCCGCGTTCCGCATCGTTGGTTCCTCACTCAGCCTTGATCGGCGCCGTCTCCTCGGCCTGGTAGGCCAGCTTCAGGACGACCAGCTTCTCGTCCCAGTCCCCATAGACCAGGTAGTTGTCCGTGGCGGAGATGAACCTGACGAGCATCATCCCGATGTCCTCGCCGCCGGGTTTCGCCCCGCGCTCCCCGCCTGGAGCGTCGTCGAAATTGCCGTAGCGGCCCAGGTGCATGACCAGGTTCCCGTTCGTGTCGAGTATCCCGATCGAGCGGCGATAGGCCTCCGGCACGTACACGCGCTTGTACCAGTCCAGGCCCAGATGCTGTCTGGGACAGGAGCAGCCGACCGACGTGATGGGGCTCACCCCGGCGTAGAGCCATTCGGCGCCTTCCACCCAGCACCAGCTCCCTTTGCCCATGTAGGCGTCGTCCATGAAGTCAAGGGCCATGAGGTCGGGCGGACGGTCGGGCAGCGGGTCCAGCTTCACCTTGGACCTGGCCAGCAGGACGCGGCACTCCTGGTTCGGCTTCGTCTTGATCAGCGTGCCCGTGAACGGAGCGATCCTGGCGTTAGTGCCGAGGATGCCGCCCTTCCCGTAGAGGAAGGGCTTGCCGCCGTGGACCTTCGGGCGCGCGTTGACGAAGTAGACGGCGAGGTCCTCGTCAATCTGGACCCCGTTGATGAGGTCTCCGGCGAGCACGGCGCATGGCCGTTTCACCTCGCCCGTGCGGTCGTAGACCCACACCGTGCCGCCGCTGAGGGGGACGCCCGGGCGGTGCCGGATGGCGTAGACCTCCTCGCCTCGCTTCTGGGCCTCCGCCACTTTTCGCAGCCAGGCATCGTACAGGTTCTGCTCCTCCGACCACTGCCCCGCCTTCATCCTGGCCTCGTTGCCGGCGAGGGCGTCGGCCCGCACCTCGTCCTCCCACTTCGGCACGTAATAGATGTTGCACTGGCTCGCCACGTCGCCCCGCATGTTCACGCCCAGGCCATCCTGGAACCCCTTCGCGCCGCCCTGGTCCTTGGTCGGCAGGATGCCCCGCCAGCCGAGCGCCTCCACGCCGTAGTCGTAGGGGACCTCTGGATAGCGGAACGCCCGCCCGCGCGCGTTGTCCACGAGCGTGGCTCGGGAGGGGTCCACCCGCCCCACCCCCTGGCCGAAGAAGCAGGGGTTGAAGTGCAGGTGCATGTAGCCGCGCTTGTCGAAGGCCGCGTCGTCGTAGGCGCACGGCTTCGGATACGCGCCGAGCAGCTTGCCAGTCCTCAGGTCGAACACGTGGCTCCAGCGGTAGTAGACCTGTTCCCTGACGGGGTCGCACCAGACCTTGTCGAAGACGTTGCCGCCCCAGGGGCCGATGTAGTTCTCGCCCGCTTCCTTCTGGGCCACGGCGTCGAAGCTGAGGGCCAGGCGAAGCGTCCCGCCATCCTCCTCGTGGACCCGCACTCCTTGCCGCGGCCTGTCGCGGTCGCTGCGGGACTCGAACGACGGCGTATCCCCGGCCAGCCACAGGCGGGGCTTGGCCGACCAGGAGTCGAGCGCCATGTGCTCGCCGCCGACCCCGTCCACGTGGAACTCCTCCGTCAGTTGGCCAAACGCAGCGAACTTGGTCAGGCGCGCGATCGAGCGGCCCTCCACTCGGGCCGAATGCTGGACGTAGACGGCCCCCGTCTTCTGATGCACGCGCAGCAGGCCCGGCCCTGAAACCTGGATCGCCTTGAGGAGGCCGCCATCGGGCGAGAAGACCTGGATCCGATTGTTCCGGGAATCCGACACGTAGATGCGCCCCTGCGCGTCGCAGTCAATCCCCGCGGGGCCATTGAACTGCCCTTCCCCGCCGCCTGGCTTCCCGGCAGTGCCGATGAACATTGCTGGCGGCCCATCGCCCTGCGCTGAGGCCCGCACCACGACGTGCGCAAGCGGCTCGTGGTTCACGACAACGCTGTAGACCCATTTCCCGTCCGGCGAGGCGGCCAGGAGCGGGCACGGGTACGCCAGCCCGGACACGGAAGGAAACGGCATCCCCTCCTGGCCCTTCGCGTCCGTGGACCCGTCCGTGTAGATGTACCTGAGTGCGCCCGGCTTGAAGCTGGCATAGAGCAGCCTGTTGCCCACAGCGGCCACCTGGCACCGCCGCGGGACGCCAACGCCGTCCACGCCGGGCATCAGGCCGCCGTCGGCGGCGACCGAGTATTGGACATCGCGGCCGTGGCGCGTGCGCGTTCCGGGCTCGTGCTCGATGAACCCCATGCCGGCCGACTTCTCGAGGGGCATGCTGGCCGGCGGCGGGAAGATGGTGCCCAGGCAGCCGCCTTCGCGGCTGAACTTCCGCACAGTGCCGTGGTGGAAGCCCTCGCCGCCGCCGCTGAACACGTAGACGCCGTCGGGGCTGGCGGCAAGCCCCCACGTCTCGCCGGGCAGGTTGTGCGGGCTGGAGCCGCCCAGCCGCTTGTCGAACACAGGTTTCAGTCCCAGCATCACCCGCACCCGCATCTTGCCGGGCTCCCTCACATACTCATCCAGGTCGTCCTTCCCGTTCCAGTAGACCACCTGCTTCAGGCTGTTCTTCTGGAACGGCGCTGGCGCGTTCGGGCCGAGCACGCCCGAGGCCAGGTGCCGCACCACCGTGCCGTGGCCCCAGCCCGTCAGGTCCCGCGACGGGTCCATGATCCCCACCGTCACGTCGCAGTAGCCTTTCACGGCGAACGTGATCTCGTATCGGTCGGATCCGACGGATCGGACCGATGGTTTCTCAGTGAACGCGAAGACGTTCTCCCGCTCCACGCACGGCGGGGAGTACGGCTTCGGGAAGCCGTCGGCGGCCGTTGCCAGTCCGGTTGCGGCCACGAGTGCCGCTGCTGTCAGCATCGTGCGGTTGTTCATCTTGGGACCGCCACGGTTTCCTCCGCGTGGTAGTCGAGCCTGGCGACGATGAGGCGATGGCCCCAGTCGGAGATGCACAGGTAGTTGTCGGTCGCCGAGACGAACGCCCCTCGTGTCATGGCAATGCCGTCGCCGCCGACGGGGACTGGGCTGCCCGGCCCCCGGGCGCTATCTGCGTTGCCATACTGGCCGACATGGCAGATGAGGTTGCCGTTCGTGTCGAGCACAGCGACCGAGTGGCGATAGGCCTCGGGCACGAAGGAGCGCTTGAACCAGTCGAGGGCGGCCCGCATGTGCGGGCAGGAGCAGTGCTCGCCGACGATGGGCGAGGCCCCGGCATACATCCATTCCACCCCCTCGGCCCAAGTGTCGTGCCCGCCGCTCAGGTCGGCGCCGCCCTCGCCGATCCTCTGCGCGCCCAGGCCCGAGGCCGCCAGGTCGGGGGGGCGAGACGGGCGGTCGTCGGCCGCCACCCTCGGGTTGCGCACGCGGAAGACCGCCCGCCCCGGCGCGGCCTTGATGTAAGTGCCTGTGAAAGGGATGGCGTTGCGCGGAATGAGCGGCGGCCCGCCGAAGTTGCCGCCCCGGTCGCGCAGAAACAGCTTGCCGTCAAGGTAGCGCTGCCGCCCGTTCGTGAAGTAGAGATAGCCATCCTCGTCCACCTGGACGCCGTTCGAGCGGTACTGGCCAATCAGCACCGCCTCTCTGTTCCTCAGCTTGCCGGTGGGCTCGAAGCTCCACACCACTCCGCCGGTCAGCTCGATGCCCGGCCGCGGGCGGACGAAGAACAGCTCCTCACCCTTCCGCTCAAGCCCCCTGAGGTGCCTCATGTAGTCGCCGTAGACGTCGTGGACCCACACGCCGATTCCGCGGCCCGACTTGTAGTACGAGCCGAGGTCGCCGTCCACCTCGTCCTGGAACTTCGGCGAGTAGCCGATGACGTGCAGTGCGGCCAGCTCGCCACGCATATTCACGCCCATGCCCCAGGAGTAGAACTGCGTATCGGTCGCGGGCATGGGCAGCGCCCCTGAGTAGCCGTTCCACTCGACGCCGTAGTCGTAAGGGACCTCGACGCAGCTCCCGTCCACCACGCGGCCGGGGTCCACCCGCACGACGTTCTTCGGCGCGTCGTGGTTGCCGTGGCGGATGTGCATGTGGCCCTTCTTGTCGAACGCAATCTCGACCGCGCTGTGCCGCCTCAGGGCGGCCGGCCCCAGCAGCACGCCGGTCCTCAGATCGAAAACCATCGAGTTCTCATACACAACGCGCTCGCGAACCGGGTCGCAGGCGACCATGCCCACGATGCCACCCGGCCATTGCATGTAGCTCGCGCCGGCCGCGGCCCGGGCGTCCTCCTCGAAGTCGGAGACGATCCGAAGCTCCCCGCCGTCAATCTCGTAGACCCGGAGCAGCACGCCGGGGCCGAAGGAGACTCCGCCCTCGCCACTCTTGGCTAACTGGCCGCTCACCCAGATGCGCGGCTTGGGCGCCCAGGAATCGAGCGTCATGACCTCCGAGGGAAGGTCGTCCCAGTGGCCGCCCGGAGACAAGTCGGGAAACGCCGCGCAGCGCGTGAGGCGCGAGATGGACTTCCCCTCCCGCCGCGCCTGGTGCATGACATAGACCTCGCCGGTCTTCTGATGCACCTGGACGAGGCTTGGACGCTCGATGCTCAAGGTCTTGAGGAACTTGCCGTCCGGGGCGAAAGCCTGCACGCGATTGTTCAGGCTGTCCGCGACATAGACCCGGCCCGCCGCGTCGCAGGCCACATCCGTGGGTGAATTGAGGTGGCCGGTGCCCGACCCCGGGTCCTTCACGCTTCCGACGATGACTTTGGCCCGGCCGTCCCCATCTACCGGCCCCGCCACGAGGACGTGTGCTGAGGGGCGGCCGTAGACCATCACGCTCCGATGCAGCCCGGCTAGGTAGATGGTCCGGCCGTCAGGGGCCGCGGCCAGGCTGGGACAACCCGTGACGGCATTGGTCGAGAACCACTCCTTGCCCGCGAGGCCGGCGTACTCGGTCGCGCCGTCCGTGCGAAGATAGTGGAGCATGTTCAGGGCCGTGTTCTGCCTCCCCTGAGGGTCCATCCTGCCTTTCTGGGGGAAGCCGGAATTGAGCAGATAGATGCGGCCATTGGCGGCCGCGGGGCGGCAGCGGGCGAGGCCCGTGTGGCCCCCGCCGTCGAACCCCGCGGGAAACCAGTAGCCGTCGCGCCACATGCCGCAGGCGACGATTGGCGCCTGGATGGCGCGGCGGCCGGGCTCGTACTCGATGTAGCCCATGCCGCCGAGCTTCTCGGGCGGAAGCGCTGCCGGCGGCGGATAGACCTCCTTCACGTACTTCGCATCGTGGTCGAACTGGCGGCAGGAGATGTGCGTTCGCCCGCCGCTGGCGACGAAGACGTAAACCCCGTCGGCATCGGCGGCAATGCCCCAGATATGCCCCGGCAGCGCCTTGGGGTCGGTCGGGCCGAGCAGCTTGTCGAATTCCGGCTTCAGGCCAAGCATCACCCGCACCTGCATCCTGCCGGGTTCCTTCACGTATACGCCCAGGTCGTCCTTCCCGTCCCAATGGAGGGTCTGCTTGAGGCTGTTCTTCTGGAACGGGGCAGGCGCGTTCGGGCCGAGCACGCCCGAGGCCAGGTGCCGCAGGATGCCGCCCTGGGCGTCCACCACGGCGACGGTCACATCGCAGTTTCCTTTCAAGGCAAACGCGATCTGGTATCGGTCGGATCCGACGGATCGGACGGATGGTCTTTCGGCGAACGCGAAGACGTTTTCCCTCTCGACGCATGGCGGCGAGTACGGCTTTGGGAAGCCGTCGGCGGCCGTTGCCAGACCTGTTGCGGTCATAAGTGCCGCTGCTGCCAGCATCGTGCGGTTGTTCATTTTGGGACCGCCACGGTTCCCTCGGCGTGGTAGTTCAGCCTTAGCACCACTAGGCGCTCGCCGTAGTCCTGGAAGCAGAGGTAGTTGTCGGTGCCGGAGATCATGCGGGGGAGGAAAAGCCCAATCTCGTCGCCTCCTACCCGGATGGCGCTCTTGGGGCCGTGCCAACTGTCGGCGTTCCCGTACCGGCCGATGTGCAGGATCAGGTTCCCGTTGGCGTCCACCACGCCGATCGAGTGGCGATAGGCTTCGCTCAGAAAGGTCCGCCTATACCAGTCCAGGTGCGGCCTCATCGTGGGACAGGTGCAGCCGCCGGCGACGATGGGCGAAGCGCCTGCGTATATCCAGGACGCGCCCTCTATCCAGCCGCCCACCACATCGTGGGGCCGCGCCGGCGGCTCGTCCAGAGGCGTAGGAGATGCCTGGGAGAGGAACGCCACGTCTTTGCCCCTGCTGGCGACGAGCGAGCCGGTGAACGGCACAGCATCTGGCTTCCCCGGCCCGACGCCAAACGTGCCGGCCCCCCCCGCCAGGAAGGGCCGGCCACCCACCTGGCGCGGGCGGGCCGTCACGAAGTAGAGGCGCCAGTCCTCGTCTATCTGGGCGCCAGCGATGTGCATGCCCACCACTGCGGCGCACTTGCCGCGCAACTCGCCGGTTCGGTCGAACGTCCAGAGGGTCGCGCCCGTGGTTGGATACCCCGGCCGCCGCGGGATGGAGAATATCTCCTCGCCGCGCTTCGCCCAGTCCTGCAACTTCCTGCTGAACTGGGTGTATTTCTCGCCGATGGACGAGTTGTACTCGCTGCGGGCCTGCATGTCGTTCAGGGCCGTCGCCGAGATGGCGGCGTGCCGTGTCTCGTCGTCGAACTTGGGCACGTAGTAGATGTTGCTGTTCACCACCACGTCGCCGCGCATGTTGACGCCGATCCCATCCTGGAAGAACTTGGCGCCAGGCTGGTCCTTCACCGGCAGGGCGCCGGTGCGGGGCGCGCTGTAGTGGCCGGGGATCGCCACCCCATAGTCGTAAGGGACTTCGGGATAGACGAGCGCCGCTTTGTCCCTATCGAGCGCCCTCCGGCCGGGGTCGTAGCGCACCACGCCCTGGTGGTCGAATCCGGGGTTCAGGTGAACGTGCAAGTAGCCCCGCCGGTCAACCGACATGTCGTCGTGGATGCCTGGCAGCTTGACGCGCCCCTTGAACGCGCCGGTCACCAGGTCGAACAGCGTCGTGTGCTCCCAGTAGACTTCCTCGCGGGTGGGGTCGCAGGTCACTTTGCCCCCTGGCCCCGGGGAGGCGGCTGAGAAGTTGCCGATGTGGTTCTTCCCTGCTGCGTCCCTTGCCGCTTCATCGAAGTCCATGATCTTGCGCAGCGAGCGCCCATCGTCCTCCCACACGCGGACGCCCGGCCCGCGGCCCGTCGCCCCGGCGGTGTTCACCGTGGACGTCTCCCCTGCCATCCACAGGCGGGGCCGCGCGGACCACGAGTCCAGCGCAAACGCCGCCGCGGTGAGGTGGTCCACGTGGAATGCTTCCTTCGGCTCGGCAAGGTTCGTGAGCTTCGTGACCCGGTTGATCGTCTGGCCCTCGACGCGCGCCTTGTGGACGACATAGATGGCGCCAGTCTTGGCGTGGACACGCACGAGGAAAGGGCGATCCACGGGGATTGTCTGGACGTGTTTGCCTTCGGGCGAGAACACCTGCACGCGGTTGTTGGTGTGGTCGCACACGTAGACGCGGCCCGCCGCATCGCAGTCGAGGCCCATGGGGCTGTTGAGGGACTGGTTGTCGCTTCCTGGGCGCTTGGGGTCGCCGACGAAGACGCGCCCCGGCTCCTTGCCGCTGGTGGCGCGCTGGAAGACCGCCGGCGGGCCTATCCCCACGGCGCCCTGCTGATCGCCCATGCCGAAGGGAAGCATGTAGAGCGTCTTGCCGTCCGGCGAGGCGGCGAAACGCGGCAAGGGGTGAGATGCTCCGGGCGAAAGCAGCGGGACGCCTCGCAGGCCATCCACGTCGGTCGAGCCGTCGGTGCGGACCCAGAAGAGCAGCGAAGGCCCGATGCCAGCCACGCTCGACCCGGCGCTGGCGAAGAAGATGCGGCCGCCGGCGACGGCAGGCTGGCAGTCCGCCGTGCGCTTGCCGTTGACCTCGAGCAGCATGTAACCGTCGCGCGCGAAGCTGTCGTGGCCGTCAACCCCCTGCACCGCCTTGCGGCCAGGCTCATACTCGACATACGACCAGCCCGCCAGCTTCTCCTCAGGGAGATTTGCAGCGGGCGGCACGAGCGTCGCCAGGTAGTGGCCCTCCCGGTCATACTTCCTCAATCCGACGTGCCCGTGAGACCCGGGCCCCTTGTAGAACACATAGACCCCTTGCGGATCGCAGGCCAGGCCCCAGACGTAGCCGGGGATGCTCGTCGGGCCGGCGTCCCCCAGCAGCTTGTCGAACTCCGGCTTCAGCCCCAGCATCACGCGCACCCGCAGCTTGCTCGGCTCCTTCACGTACTCGTCCAGATCGTCCTTCCCGTTCCAGTAGATCGTCTGCTTGAGGCTGTTCTTCTGGAACGGCGCCGGGGCATTTGGTCCGAGCACGCCCGAGGCCAGGTGCCGCACGACCTTGCCCTGGGCGTCCACCACCGCGACCGTCACGTCGCAGTTCCCTTTCACCGCGAAGCCGATCTCGTATCGGTCGGATCCGACGGATCGGACCGATGGCTTCTCAGTGAACTCGAAGACGTTCTCGCGCTCGACGCAGGGCGGCGAGTAGGGCTTCGGAAAGGCGGCGCTCGCCTCCGCGGCGCAGCACAGCGTCAGCAGCCAAAGGGCCAAGATGGTCCGCAAGCGGTCTCTCCGTTCCCCTCACTTGCCCGCCGCTTTGCCGCTGCCCAGGGCGTCGAGGGCCTCTCTGCACAGCTTCTGAAGCTCGACGAGCTCATCCTGCGTGATGTCTCTGAGGCGAAGCTCGTTCCTGTCCTTCGCGTCCAGGTACTCCTTCAGGACAGGTGCTGCGTCCGCGGCGGCAGGGCCGAGGCCCTTGATCATCCTGGCCGCCACGGTTGCCTGCTTCGGGGAGAACTGGCGAAGCTCGAGGCAACGGACGAGCAGCGGCACGGCCGGGGCTGACTTGCCGCCAAAGCGCTCCAGCGCCAGCAGGCAGTGCACGCGGTAATTGTCGTTCTCCTCCGGCGAGCCGCCCTGGTAGCCGCCGAAGATGGCCTTCTCCAGCTTGTCCGTGATATTGGGAACCACGTTGTCCTGCACCGCGCCGATCTCGGCGATGGCGTCAACGAACTCGGTCGGCTGCGGGTGGTTGGCCTGCATGGCGACGATCAGCCGGTCAATGTGCACGGCGGCGAGCTTGCCCATGCGCCCGCAAGTCCAGGCTGCGGCCCGTTCGACCAGCGCGCGCTCCGCCTGTTCCTCCCAAGGATGCTTGGTCAGCGAGCGGTCCACGAGCCGCTTCGGCAGAAGTGGGATGCAGGCCTTGGCGGCGGGGCCAATCATCCCGCAGGCGGTCACCGCTTCGCGCCTGACGTCGGAGTACTTGTCGTCGAACGCGGCCATGAGCGCCTGGGCCGCTTTCTCCACTTCATCGTCGGGCTTGGCGTCCTTCAGTATCTGCCCCAGCGCCTTTGCGGCCGCGGCTCGGTTCCTCTCGGCCTGCGTGCCTTGGAGCATCGGCAACAGGTCGGGCACCGCCAGGCGAGCCATGGGGCCGTACTCCCCAAGCACCTGCGCGGCGACGAACTTGTCGTTCTCGCGCTCGGACCGCAGCACGGGCACCAGGAGCGGCACAATCCTGGCGCGGGCGCCAGCAGGCGCATTCGCCAGTGCTCGCGCCGCCCTGAGCTGAAGCCCGCGGTTCTCGCTCCGCAGTTGCTTCACCCATTGCGACACGGGCCGGCCGTCAATCTCGGCGTCGGCCTCCTGCGCCCGGCTTGCGCCCACGCCGAAAAGCGCCAGGCAGTAGACGGCCCATTTCACGTTCCGCATCGTTCTTTCCTTCACTTGTTCGGGACCGAGTGCTTGTGCTTCTCGTGGGTCCAGACGGCCAGGTAGGGGCCTTGCCACACGGCCGATGCCTCGCCGTACTCGCCCAGGCGTCCGTGGCCCTCCATGCTCAGCTTCTGCACCAGCTTCCCTGCCGCCACGTCCACGTGCCACACCTCCAAGCGGGTGCCGTCCTGCACCCGCACGGCCACGCAGTCCTTGCTGGCGCTGGCTTCGACGTAGGCCTCCGGGTCGGTGTACCCCTTCTGCTCGACCCGCATGACCTCGTTGCCTGTGGCGGGGTCCATGCCCACGAGCGATACCACGCTCGAGCCCATTTCGTAGCGAATCCCGTACACCTTGCCGCCCAGGAACGCCATCGAGCCCAGCACGAGGCCCGTGGCCTCTTTGCCTTCGTCCTTGTCAATCTTCCCCTTCTTGAGCCGTTCTTCCGCCTTCTTGCCGCCCTCGCGCCGCCGCCAAAGCATCTCGCCGCTTGCGG
>VGYV01000087.1 GCA_016872855.1 Planctomycetota bacterium | reverse complement strand
CAGGGCCTGGAGCGCAGCGCGGACGCAGAAGAACTGCTGGACGCCCGGCTCGCCGACCACCACGTCCACCCACGGCTGGCCCAGGGGAAGGACGAGGAGCATGGGGGCGGCGGGGTCGAGGCGGCTGAGGAGGAAGCCGAGCCAGAGGGCGGCTGCGCCCTGGGCGCTGTTGGCGCAGGCAGGCACGCGCATGTGGGTGGCGCGCAGGTGCGCCGTGCTGGCGGCCGCGACGTCGCTGCCCTCAGGATGGTAGGCCACCATTTCGCGCTCGATGAGGTAGAGGACGCGGTGGAGGGCCTGGTGGTTGGGCGCCATCTCGGGCCGGTCGGCGAGATAGGCCAGGGCGCGGGGCATCGGCGGCACCGGCTGCCCGACCGCGGCCACGCCCGCGGCCGCCTGGCGCAGCATCCGCCGGCCGTCGTCGAGGACCGCGCGGACCACGGCGGCCGAGGTGGTCGCCACACACCGGGCTTCAATCGTCTCCAGGAGCGGCAGGACGTGGCGGAACGCCCATTCGAGCGGCGTGCCGCACACCTGGGCGCACAGGACCATGGGGTAGCGCGTGCGCCCCTTGCCGTCGCTCGAGGACCACATGTGGCCGAGCACGAGGTCGTAGGCGGAGCGCCAGATGAAGAGGTGGTGGAAGCCCTCGAGGCGCTCCTCGTCGCCGAGGCGCTCCCAGGCGCCGGAGTCGATGTTGCCGGCAAGCCCCTGGGTGTAGAGGACACGCTTGACGGCGACGAGGCGATGGGTTTCGAGCCCGAGGTCCTCGATGTGGTCGTCCCAGCCGGGGTGCTTGCCGAAGGCGGCGACGTAGGCCTCAGGCGCGGACGGAGCGCCCCGCTTCGAGAAGAGCTTTCGGAACACGGACGCCAAGCCTCACCTCCGCCCGGGCATTTTCGATCTTCGATTTCCGATTGCAGATTGAAGATCGAAATCGAAAATCGGCAATGGGCAATGAGCTGGGTCATTGCCCCCCGCTCGCCGGCCAGTCCTCGATTCGCGGCAGCCCCTTCTCGAACTCGAGGCGCAGCCGCAGCAATCGCGGCTGGCGCTGGTCATCCTCGATGGTCAGGAGGATATTGCGCTTCACAGGGTCGAAGACCTCTTTCTTCTCGGTCGGCTTCTCGACGTCCCAGAGGTGGCTGAACTTGTCGCCGGGGTGCAGGGGGTCCGTCAGCTTCCCCGGGTGCAGCAGGCGCACCATGGCCCACGGGTCGTCCACCACCACGGCCCGGTTCGGCTCGGGGTCCACGGGGTTGCGGTAGAGGTCAATCTCCACCTTTTCGCCGGGGTACCACAGGTCGCAGACCTTGTAGTCGGCGGCGGGCAAGGTGTTGCCCTTGCCGATCTCCTTGCCGCCCTGGAGGACGCGGATGTGGACCCAGCGGTGGGCCGCCGTGGGGTTGGGCTGGGCGGCGGGGACCCACAGCTCGCACTTGAGCGCCCGGTCGGCGGTGGGAAGCCCGTCGAGGACGGCTTTGACCTTCTTGAGCCACTCCCACTCGGCGGGCGGGATGCGGAGCCTGCGGATTTCTTCGAGGCGCTTGCGGACGACGGCTCGGCCGCGCGTGGCGCGCTCGCCTTCCGGCGCGGGCGGGGGCGCCGGGGACTCCTTCCACTGGAGGACCAGGGCCTCGACGATCTTGCGCGCCTCGGTGACCTCGGCGGCGGCAAGCGGCTTGCCCTGCTCCTGAGGCCGGACGAGGGGGAAGCGGCTGTAGCGGCGCGTCAAGTCGTCAAGCAGGCCCCGCCCCTGCTTGGCTGCGCCATCGCACAGCAGGCGCAGGAACTCGTAGGTGAGCTCGGTCCAATACTTGTCGAGGAACTCCTCGGGGTTCTTCCACTCGAAGGGCAGGTACTGTTCGAACACATCGTCGTCGAGTTGGATGGCGAGGGTGCTTCGGGCCTTGAAGGGGTCGGCGCCCAGCTTGCACCAGTTGGCCCGCACGAGGCGGCAGCGCTGGACGTAGACCTCGTTGTTGAGCTTGCGCACCTGGGCCTGGACGTTTTCGCGAGCGGCGGTGAATGCCTGGCGGGCGTCGGTGGGGAGGGCCTGCTCGATGTCGGAGTGCATGGCGTTGCCCATTGCGGTGCCGACGTCTCTGAGCGTGACGAAGACCTCGAAGAAGTCAGTGCGCTCGACCTCCTGGGCGAAGGGCGCCCAGTCCACCCCCTGACTCTCGAGGTCGCGCGGCACGGTCTGGGTCCAGTAGGCAAGGTAGGGCCCCGTGACGTATTTGGCGATGGCGCCCTGCCAGACCGCGCGCATGGTGTCGAGCTTCTCGCGCTCGAGGATGTTGTGCTTGCGATCGGCGAGCACCAGGCCAGCCTCGCGGCAGACGGCGATGGCCTTCCTGACGGCTTCGGGGTGGTACTTCACATCGTACGGCCCCCCCTTGAGGTTCGTGCAAGGCAGCTTGGCCCTGATGATGGCGGGGAGGGCCTTCGCGGTCCGCTCCACTTCGGTCGCCACCTTCTCCGGCGCGTCGGGGGCCTTGGTGAGCGCGTCGGAGAGGGCCTTGTAGATGCGCTGGGGCATGGCAAGCTGCTTGGCGGTGAAGGCCGACACGGCGGCGGCGTCCTTGAACCGGAAGCCGTCGGGCTTCAACTCCTGGAGCTCCGTGATCTGCGTGCAGGCGGAGGCCACGGCGTCCTCGACGGCCTCGACGCCCTTGGCGAGCGAGACAACCTCGGGCACGGCATCGCCCTTCCCCCGCTCCGCGTCGCCCAGGCGGTACATGAGCATGCGCAGCTCGTAGAGGCGAGCCTTGGGTTCTTTCCTGGCCTTCAGCAATCCGTCCTTGACCAGGCGATCCATGAGCACCTTGCCCGCGTCGAGCTGGTTGAGGAACTCGGCGTCCACCCGGCGGATGTCGGCGGTGACGGCGGCGGGGACAACCTTGCGGAGGCGTTCGAGGGCTTCACTGAGCCGGCCGTTGATGGTGGCGGCCATGTCCTTCCAGCGCTTGGCGTCGGGGCTCGGAGCTTCCGGCGGCTTGGGCGTGGCGTCGGGCGCCGTTGGGGCGGCCTCGGCAGGCGTGGGAGCGGAGGGGACGAGGCTCGCCTGGATGCGGAACTTGGTGAAGGCTTCCGAGACATCCTTGACGATGGCGCTGGTGGACTTGTCGAAGATCGGGGAGATCGGCCCATCGAGGACCGAGAGGGCGGCCAGCTTGCTCTCGGCCTTCGCGCGGAGCTGGTCCAGCTCGTCCAGCCGCGCCTGCCAGGCGGCCAGGGCGTCGCGGATCACCTCCACCTTCTTCTCCGTGGGCCGCTCGAGGCGTGGGCCGAACTCCTCATCGCTGTCGAGCAGGCGCTGCTCGGCGTCTCTGTAGTCCTTGAGGATAAACTCCTTGAGCTTCACGAGGTCGTCGAGCTGGCGCGCATCGCGTTCGGCCCTGGCGGTCCAGTGGCGGATGTAGCGCTCGACCCCGTCATGGATGGCCCGGGTGGCGTGCGGCGTGGCTGCGGCAAGGGCCTGCCGCGCGGCCCCGGGCTGCCCCTTCTGTTGCGCGGCCAGCCAGCGGAGGGCCATGACCAATCCCTCGCTGTCCTTCTCGTACTGCCTGAGGTTGAGGATGTACTGCTCGTACTTCTTGTCGGCCTCTTTGCTCTCCTCCTTGTCGGGCCGGCGGTAGAGCGCGCACTGGAACAGAGGGGCGAGGTCGGGCAGCTCAGCGTCGGGGGCCTCGAGGCGGATCAGCTCGGCCAGTGCGCGCGTGAAGTCGTCGGGCCAGCCTGCCTTGAGGGCCTCCTCGCGCGCGGCCTCCCCGTCGGGAAGCACCATCTTCTGGCGGACGGCGTCCACCAGGGGCCGCAGGACGCTGCGTTCGAGGATGAGGCGCTGGGCCGCCAGGCGGTCGGAGGTGAGGTCGGTGCCCAGCTTGGCGAGCCAGAAGACCCACGGCACCTTGATGGGCTGCGCGGCCAGCTCGGCCAGCTTTGCGTGGAACTGGGCGACCCGCACCTCCTCGCCGCCCACCTTGATGAGCGACTGGCCGTTGTACGTGTAGTCGGTGCTGCCGACGAAGTCGAAAGCGACGATGGGCTTCCAATACTCAGGCCCCTTCTCGTCGTCGCGGCGCCAGTTCTTCGTGTCGGCCGCGGCCACCCAGTGGTCGCGGTGGATGCCGATGCTGTTGCGGAGCGAGCGGGCGCCGAACCAGGTGAAGAAGGCGAGGACAGCGACGCTGAGGAAGCCGGTGGTGAGGACGATGGCCCGGCGGCGGCGGCGCTGCTTGCCGGCGTGGATGGCGCGGGTGACCAGGCCGCGCTCTCTGAAGATCTTCTCGAGGAAGAGGTCCTTGAGGAAGTACGAGCGCTCGCGGTCCCACTCACGGGCCTCTTGGATGGACTGGACGGGGACGCTGAGGGCTTCGGCGAGTTCCTCGTCGAGCGCATGGCCTTCGCGCATGGAGGAGGTGAAGTAGATGCCGCGCATGAAGAGCGGCTTGCCGGTCCATTCGCCGCCGGCGAAGACGTGGTCGAGGTAGTGCCGCAGGCGCGGGGCGATGCGGGCCAGGCTCTGGGGCAGCGCATAGAGGGCGTCCACCTGGTCCACGCGGTGGCCGGTGGGGTCCTCGGTGTGGATGGGGTCGATCATGAGGCCGAGGCGTCGGCGGCGCAGGCGGTCGCAGACCATCTCGAGGTGCTGGCTGAGGAGTTCGGGGTTGAAGCGGTCGTCGAGGGGCGCGGGGTTGGACCAGCCGAGGATTTGCTGCTGGAGGTCGGGGTCGGTCACGCCGTCGAAGAACTCGCGGAAGCCGTTGATGAGGTCGCACTTGGTGATGACGACGAAGACGGGGAAGCGGACCTCGAGGACGCGCTGGATTTGGTGGAGCTGCTCGGCGATCTTGTTGGCCTTCGCCTTGATCTGGTCGGCCGTGTCCGTGATGAGCGTGTCGGCGGGGATGACAAGGACGAGGCCGTTGACGGGGCAGTTGTAGCGGTAGATGCGGAGGAGGCGGAGGAACTCCTGCCACTCGCTGGTGGTGCCGGCGGGGACTTCCTCGAACATGAGGCGGCCTGCGGTGTCGAGGATGACGGCCTTGTCGGTGAACCACCAGTTCATGTTGATGGTGCCGCCGGCGCCCTGGAGGGGGTCGTGGAGGCCGGGTGGGAAGCCGATGCAGGAGTGGCGGACGGCCTCGGTCTTGCCAGAGCCTGGCTCGCCGACGACCATGTACCAGGGGAGGCTGTAGAGGTTCTTGCCGGCGGCTCGGAACTTGGCGACACCGGCCTCGAAGTTGCGGCGCAGGTCGTCGAGGGCGGCGCGGCGGCTGGCCGCGCTCACCGCCTGCGGGGCGGCCCCGGCCTGGCCCACGATGTCGCGCTCCATCGGGTTCGCCCGCCGCTTCCGCATCCACTTGACGAGGAGGACGAAGCCCAGGATGAGGAGGACGACGAGGAAGACGCCGGCGACGACGATCCAGGCGGCCGGCCCCATGAACCCGGTGAGCACGTAGCCGAGCGTGGCCGCCGAGCCGCCGCCCACGACGAGAAGGAGAATCAACTGGAGGGGCATCGGCAGCCCCATGCAGCCGGCGAGGAGGTTGCTGAAGAATCTCATTTCTGGCTGGCCTCCGTGGCTTTGGCTGGGGTGTCGGGCGTCTTGGCCTCCGGAGCAGTCACGGCCTCTCTACGGCCGCCCACCTGGCGGAGCGCCGCCACCAGTTCGTCCGAGGTCCAACGGAACAGGAAGATGTTGGAGATGAACAGGACGATGATGAGGCCCACGAGAGCGATGGCGATGCCGACGAGCTTGACGGCCGGCGGCTCCACCAGGTTGGCCGTGTTCACGTTCTCGTAGGCGTCCGGGCAGATCCGCGTGTCAATTCCCGTGTCCACCGCGTACTGGATGCGTGCGGCGATCTGCATCATCTTGGTGCGGAGGTACTCGGGCTGCCCGGCGTAGAAGCCGGTGAAGCCGAGCCCGATGCAGGTGTAGAAGACGGCCAGGCGCTCGGTGGCCTCGGGGGTGTTCTCCTGGAGCGTCTCGTCGAGCAGCTCCCAGAAGCGGTCGTCGCCGGCGAGCTCGTCGAGCTCGAATGCCTTGCGGTTGCGGTGCCAGTCGCGGGCGAAGGGGAGCTTGCTTTCGGAGATCATCGAGTCCACGAAGAAGATCAGCACCCGCTCGATCTTCGGGTACTGGCCGACGAGTCGCGGCTCGGCGGGGGCCCGGGCCTTCATCTGGTCGAAGATCGCGTCCACCTCGCCCCGCACGCGGGTGAGCTCGTGGGTGCCGCCCTTGCGCGCCGAGCGGTTGAGGCGGCAGACGTAGAGGAACAGGGGCTCGCATAGTTCCAAGAGGGTCATTTCTTCTCTGGTGCCTCCTCGGTGATGGTCATGAAGAGGGTGATGCTATAGTCGGACGTCTCGACGCCCGGGAAGCGGATGGCCATGGACTTCTCCTGGCCGATTCGCTCCCACATGCGGCGGCTCTCGCCGCGCAAGAGGCGGAAGTAGTGGAGGCCGCGCTCGACGGGGAGGCCGAAGGGCGGGAAGCGCTCCTCCTTGAGCAGGATGCCCCAGATGGCCATGTCGGCGAGCGAGCGGGCCATGAGCTTGAACTCGTCGCGGTTCTCCACCAGCTTGGTCAGCTCGGCGGGGTCCTGCTTGGTGCGGATGCCCAGGAAGTACTCGCTGGGCCGCGTCAGTTGCTCGTCGGTGAGCATCGCGACCTGGACGTTGCCGGCGAGCTTGAAGGGCACCTTGAGGACGGGGATGGGGGCCTTGCCGCGCAGGAGGCGGCGGACCTTGGCGCACAGGTCCTGGAAGCAGACGGCCGGGCTGTCGTGGTCGTAGTCGGCGACCTCGTACTGGTCGTCCTCGGGATAGAGCGCAGCCAGATAGCCGAGGAGGTCGCGGAGGGCGAGGTAAGCCTCGAAGGGGGTGACGCACGGGGCCTGGACGAGCTGGCGCAGGTGGGCGCCGTAGGCATTGAGGGTACCGAGGCGGAGGATGGACTCGATCTGGTCGCTGCGCGCGGTCTCCCAGGAGAAGCCGCGGCGGGTGATCTGGTTGACGAGTGCGCCGCGGGTGGCCTCGACCTGGTGGGCCAGGTCGCGCACGAGGTCGCGCAGGACGGGGGAGCCGTTGAGGTGGAAGCAGGGGGGGATGAAGCTGGGGTCCTGGCGCGGGGTGCCGGTGTCCTCCTCGGTCGCGTGGATGATGCGCACGAGGGGGAGCACCTCCATGTCCGTGCGGTCCTCGTCCTCGAGCATCAGGCGCGCGTTGATGCGGCGCACGAGCAGCGGCTGGGGGTTCTCGCCGGTGTTCTCATCGGGCCAGGCGACGTCCTCGACGCGGAAGAGGCGCTTCACCCGGGCGTCGGCGGCGCTGCCGCGCTCGATGGCGTTGGCCCGGGCGGCGTACCACAGGGGGATGCCGAGGTAGATGGTGAACGGGGCGCTGCTCGAGCCGTAGACGCCCTTGATGTCCAGGGCCGGCAGGTCGGCTCCGTCCGGCACGTCCACGATCACGCCGCTGGGCATGATGGCGTGGAGGCGGTTGCACTGGACCAGGCAGTCCTCGAGCGCATCGGAGGAGAGCCGGTAGTCGAGGATCCCATAGGGATAGGGCATGGCGGCGCGGCGCTCGGCGCTGAATTGGCCGAGCACCTGGTGCTGCATCAACTGGAGGTGATGGGGCTGGAGGAAGAGCCCCTCGTGCCAGTGGACTTGCCCGAGTTTTGCCATGTCTTGGACCTCACGTGGTGCTGCCCGACCTGCCGGTGGCGCGGCGCTTCATCAGTTCCTCGATGAAGCGCTGGATCTTCTCGTTGATGGCGGCCTCCACGGCAACGTCGGTGATCTTGCCGGCGAGGTCCTTGTACTTGCGCCAGCACTTGACCTCTTCGGCGACGAAGATGCTGCCTTTCTCGAAGCGGACCAGGTCCTGGATCTTGGATGGGGCCATGGGCGCCATGAAGCTGGTCACGACGTCCGTGGCTGCGATCTTGCCCGCCTGGCCCACGGCGACGACGACCGAGGCGAGGAGGTGGCGCAGCTTGAGCAGCTCCTCCTCGGCCTGGGCGTCGGTGACGCTGCTGTCGCTGACGACGTAGCGGCTGAGGGCGAGGCGCAGGGCCGCGACGCCCTGGAACCGCGACGTGGGGGCCAGCTTGCCCCACGTACGCCACACCAGCGGGTCGAGGCTGCACACGAAGTCGGTCAGCGCGCCCAGGAGCACGAGGAGCCGAGCGGTGTCGAGCGCCGCATCACCCGGCAGCCCGAGCACCTGGCGCACGTGCCCGAGCGCCTCCTCGGGCAGCCCCGCCACCGCCCGGGGCGCCAGCCCTGCCTCCCGCAGCCGCGCGAGGACGTGGTAGCGCTGCTCGTCAGTGAGTTGCGGGGCCAGGCTCACCAGCCGGCTCACGAGGAAGCTGGGGTCCTGGAGCTCGCGCTCGTCGGTGCGCGAGAGCGTGGGGGCCTGCGGGGCGGCCGCCTGGGCCTGTGGAGCAGCAACGGCGAGGTTCGGGTCCCACGTGGGAAAGCGCGCCATCAGCTCCGTGAGGAAGGCGTCGCGCTGCTCGGGCGGGACCTCGGCGAGAGCGCCCTCGAGGGCCTCGGCCAGGTAGCCCCGGCGCACCTCGGGCACCTCGTCGGCGAAGTCGATTTGGACCAGCCGAAGCCGGTTCGCGGCAGCCGCCACAAGCCTCGACCTGTCCTCGGGTTGCTTGGCCACAGTGCGCACCCCCAGATGGGTTGCCGATTGCTGATTTCAACATTCAACGTCATTCAACGTTTCAGGATACACGGGCCTAGCCGGCTTGTCAATCGGCAATGGGGCAGAAAAGGAGAATGTCCCGCTTTCTGCCCTACGGGTAGCCCTGCTCTCTCAGCACGCTCGCGAGGCGAACGGCCGGCGGGTCCACCGGGGCGGTGAACGCCAGGCGGAAGCCCACGTCCGAGTAGCCCTGTTGAGCCTTCTCCAGGTCCACCGAGTACGACCGGTCGAAGGGCCGCGGACCGCTGCCGTCCCAGTACTCAGGGGGCGAGAGGGCCGAGGCGCCCGCCACCTTGAGGAAGGTGGCCCCCTTATCCACGATGTCCCGCACCACGCGGACGGAAGGGCCGCCCGGCTCCTTCAGCAGCTCGTCGAGGCGGCTGGGGGAGTCGAAGACGTACTCGGCCACGTTCCCCACCAGGTGCTGCATGCCGGCACCCGTGCCGGGGGTGGCGAACCAGAGCACGCCATCGGCTTCGTTGGACACGATGCCCGCCTCCGGCCCCACCTTGGGGACGGTCGTGGCCCGTGCCGCGACAAAGGCGCCGGCATCGGGCCAGTCGAGGCGTCCCCCCTGTCCCGCCACGTGCTGCTGCTGCCGCTGCCACGTCTTGTCGCGCAGGTTGGGCGCACCGGCCTCCTTGGCCCCTCCGTAGGCGTCGAGGGCGCCGGCCCACTCCGCCGACGTGGGCAGCCGGCACCCGAGGAGGCGGGCGACGTAGATGGCCGCCCCGGGGCCGACGTACTGGATGGGGTGCGACCGCGAGGGCGGCGGAGGAACGGCGTCCGCCGGATGGAGGGCCACGCCCGGCAGGGCCACCAGCCATTCGCGCGTGGGCTGGATGGCCGAGCGGTCGCGCGTCGGCTGCCAGCCCCGCGGCCCGCGGCGAGGGTCTACCCCAGACAGCCGGTCGAGGCCCAGCAGCTCCTTCACGTCCTGCCACTTCTCCGCGGCGGCCACGGCGTCTATGAAGAGGCCCAGGGACACCTCCGTGGTGCACAGGTAGGCGGGACGCCCCACGCCCTGGCGCGGCTGGACCCGCACGAAGGTGAGGCTGTGGCCCTTGACCTCCCAGGAGTAGGCTGCCGACGAGCCGTCGCCGGCGGGCGCGGCGGCCCACTTGACGCCAACTGCGGCGGCAGCGGGCCCGCCCTTATCGAGGCCGCTGCTGCCCGTCTCCTCGGCGCGGGCGAGGGCGGCACGCGCCTCCTTGAGCAGCGTCTCCATGGCCGGCAGCTTCGCCACGTCGCCAGGGAGCGCCCGGACCTTTCGCTCGAAGGCGTCGAGAGCCGCAACCAGCTCATCCTTCTTCGCCGTCTCAGGGAGCGCGCCGATCTCCTGGCGGAACTCCCACAGGAGCCAGCGGAGCTGGGTGACTGGGGCGAGCGCCTCTCGGGCGGCCCCCAGACGGGGCGCCAGGGCGATGGCCTCCCGCACGTCCGCATCGGTGCCGCCTTGCTTGCCCAGGCGGGCGATGAGGGCATTGAAGGCGGCCTCCCAGCGGCGCGGCCCCTCCTTGGCCAACTCGTCAGCCGCCCAGCGCACGGGATGGGCGTTCTTTGCAGCAAGCTTGGCCACGAGGGCCGCGAGCTGGTCGCGCAGCTTCGCCTCGAGCTTCAGCTCGTCGAGGCTGGCGGGCCAGTCGGGCGCTTTCCCCAACCCCTGCCAGACGAGCATCAGCTCCTGGGGCGGGTCGCCCTCCTTGGCCTCGGCGGCCTTTGTGACCAGTTGCTGGCGCGGGGCCGCGGCGAGCTGGAGCAGGGCGCGGCCGCGCTGGATGGCCGGCTCGAAGGCGCGCACGAGGGCGGCCGGCGGCGGCTGCTTCTCCCAATCGGCGAAGACGGCTCGGAGGGTCCGGGGCGCCCCGTCGGGCTTGTCGTCCGGCAGGTAGCCGGCGTCGAGGAGAGCCTGAAGCTGCGCGAGGTCCGTCTCGACGCGCGCGATGGCGGCAAGGGCCTTCGTGTATCCCGAACACACTTCGCGCCAGGCGTCGCTCTTCTTGAACGCCTCGACGGAGATGGATGGGAAGCCGTCAGAAGCCAGAGGAATTGTGGCATTGGCGGCGGTCTCGAGCGTGCTCTCACGGGCCTTGGCCCCCTCGGCGAGGAGGGGCTTGGCCCAGCCGGGAGGCGGGGGAGGGAGCGCCGCCGCGTCGTCGAGCGCGGCATAGAAGGCGGCAAGCTCGTCGAACTTGGCGCGGATGGTGAGGTAGAGGTCGCCACTGGCGCGGAGGACCTCGGGGCCGTAGGTCTTCAGGAGCGCATCGCGGCGCATGCGCCAGACCTTGTTGAGCGCATCGGGCTTGGCGACTTGCTCGCTCTTGAGGATGCGGGCGCGCCATTGGGGCTCGGGCTCGAAATCCCCCTCCACCTCGCCGCGCAACCTCTCGCTCTGCCTGCGGGCCGAGTTGACGAGGGCGAGCAGCCGCTCCTCGTTCTTGCGCACGGGCTCCACCGTCCACAGCGGCTCGATGCTCTTGGCCACCAGCTCCTTCAGCTCGGCCCCCCTCTTCTCCGCCTTCTTCACATAGTCGCCGCCGAACTTCTTGAGCCGCGCAAGCAGGGCCTCGACCTCCTTGGCCTTGGCATCCCAGTCCGCTCTCTTCCCACGTGGGTCGGGCTCGAGGACGTAGTACTCCTTGACCTCGGCGAGCCAGGCGTCCAGGACGGCCTGTGTGACGGCCGGGGCGCCCTGGAAGTGGCGGTGGACCTTGCTCTCCTTGGCGAAAAGAGCGCGCTCGATGCGGTTGGCCGCCCAGTCGCCCCTGACCAGGGACTCGAATTGGTCGGCGGTGTTTCGGATGGCGGTGAGCTTGGCCTTGCGCGCGGCGACGTCGCCCTCGGCGACGCCCTTCCTCTCCTGCTCGACAAAGGTGCCGAAGCGGGCGAGGACGGGGTCCTGCGATGCCTCGATGGCCTTCACCTTCGCGGCAATCTCGTTATCGAGCCGGATGAGCTCGATGACGGCGCCGATGCCCTTCGTGAGCTCGGGCAGGGCCTTCTCGGCCGCGGTCACGCGAGCTGTGAGGTCGGCCTTGGCCTTCACGATGGGCGGCACGTGCGCGCACGGCGCCACGTCCTGCTCGAGGCGGGCCAGGAGCCGGTCGGCCTCCGCCTTGTTCTGCCGGGCCAGGTCGCCGAGGGCCTGGCGCACGGCTCGCTCCTCATCGCCCACGGCCTTGCGGCGCCGCAGGAGCGGGTCGGCCTCGTCGAGATAGTAGTAGTCCTTGACCTCCTGGAGCCAGCGGGCGAAGAGCGCCTTGTCGGCGGGGGCCTTGTTGCTCTCGAAGTCGCGGTGGACCGCGCTCTCCTTGGTGAAGAGGTCGCGGGCGACCCTCTTCGGCCAGTCGCGCTCGGCCACGCCGGCCAACGCCTCGGCCAGCGGCTTGAGCTCGTTGAGCCTCTCCAGGTACGGCGCGAGGTCGTCCTTGCTCACGCCCCCGAGCTGGCCGTCGGCGTACTTCCCGAATGCCGCGAGCACGGCGTCGCCTGCCCCATCCACGGTCTGGCGGAGCGCAGCCAGGTGGGTGGTGAGCCAGCGGATTTCGCGCTCCTGCCCGCCCTGGGTGACCTCCTTCTGGAGGGCCTCGCGGCGGGGTGCGAGCGAGATCGAGCGGAGCTCGGCGGCCAGCCGCTGGCGGAGCACCCCCTCGGCGCGCAGCTCCTCGGCGCTATTCGGCCAGGCGGGGTCGCCCAGGGAGCCCAAGGCGCGCCAGGCGGCCAGCACGGCCTCGCGCGAGCCGGCCCTCATGCCACGGTCGGCCAGAGCGGCGCGGTCCCGGATGCCCTGGATTTCCCCGACCCTCGCGACGCGTTGAGCAACGGGGTCGAGGGCACGCCTCAAGTCGTCCTCCGAGCTGAGGAAGCGCGCCTGGCTCAGTTGCCGATACGTCGTGCCGAGGGGCTCCGCCATTCCCGGCGGCTTTTCAGCCAGGAGGTAGCAGTTGTCGAGGGCCTCCTCGACGGTGCTGAAGGAGACGACGAGTGCGGCGAGCTCCTCGCGCCACTGGAGGAATGTCTTCACTGCGTCCGCGCGGGCCCTGGCGGCCTCGTCGCTGGCGAGATCGGGCACGTCCTTGCCCCCGGCGATGGCCTCGAGCAGCGCCCGAAGCGCCTCGTCGCGCTTCTGGCGGGCGCGGCGCAGGAAGGCGTTGTACCATTGCCGTGCGCTGTGCTTCTCGGCGGCCTCGGGCAGGTCCTTGGGCAGCTCGCCATCGAGGCGGTCGAGGCCATCTCGGAGGCGGTGCACCTGGTTGCGGAGGGCGAGGTACTTGTCGCGGTCAGCCTCGAGGTCCGCGGGCTTCACGTTGCCGAGGAGGGCCTTCCGCGCGCGTTCCCAGGCGGCCTGGATGGCGGGAGCGGAGGCGAACTCGAAGCGCAGGGTGCCTTCGAGCCACTCCTTGGAGCTTCCGGCGAACAGGATGATGGCGCCCTGGACGCGGGCGTGGAGCTGCTCGAGCTCCTCGCGGGCCTCGTCGGCGCCGCGCTTGACGAGGTGCTCGTCGCGGCGGATGGGCACGAGCTTCCACATGGCGTCAAGCTTCGCCTTCACGGCGCTGGCGAGGGCCTGGCGGAACTTCGCCGCCTGGCCCTTCCCTTCGTCGCCCAGCTTCTCCAGCTCGGCGATGTCGCCTGCCACCTTCGCCGTCCGCTTCGACCAGTCCTCAGGCGTCCCGCGCGGGTCGGGGGACAGGTAGTAGTAGTCGCCGGCGTCCCTGAGCCAGCGGCGGAACGTGTGTTCCATCACCGTACCGTCGAAGGCGGTGTGGACGCTTGCCTCCGCGAGGAAGCGCTCGGAGTCCACCTTCTTCGCCGCCATGTCGTCGGCGGCCCGTGCGAGGTCGGACCCGATGGCTCGGGCGGCCTGGAGCTTCTTGAGCAGGCCCTCGACGTCGGCCTCCACGCCCTCCGCGCCCTCGGAGCGGCCTTCGTCCTGCGCCCACTTGAGGAACTTCGCCACCACCTTGTCGTCCGGAGTCCGCCGCTCCGCGGCGGAAGATTCTAGCTTCTTCTGGGCCTCCTCGATGGCGGCCCAGATGGGCTCGATGGCGCCGACGGTCTGGTTGCGGGCGAAGGCGACCAGGCGGTCCACGGATGCGGCCAGGTTCGCGTCGGTCCGCACGGCGTCCACGTAACTGGCAACGAAGCGGGAGGGACGCGCCCAGCCTCGGCTCGCCCACGTGTCGGCCAGCCTCTTCAAGGCCGCCAGTTCGCGCCAGCCCGCCGGGGAGAGAGTGGCCCGAACGGTCCCGATTACGCGTGCGGCCTGGCGCACCTTCGGGTTCACCTCCTTGACCTTCTGTGGCTCTGGCTCCCAGGCCTTGAGGTCTTCGATGGCTGCCCCCGGCTTGCCCGCGATGTCGCGGGGGTCGAACGCGATGCCCGCGGCCTGCGCCTCGTCCAGGTCCTTGACCACAGCGTCGAGGGGCGGCTCGCCGCGCCAGCGGGCCCGGCGGGCCGCCGACATGTCGTCGAGGAACTTCGCGAACCACTTGTAGTGCGAGTCGCAGATGTCGGACCAGGCCGCCTTGTCAAAGACCTCCACGGGGCGGTGCCCGTCGCCGTGGTCGTGCCGAAGGACGAAGAAGTAGAGCCCGGCGGCCACGAGCAGCAGCGCGGCCACCCCCCCGATGAGCACGGGCAGCCGCCAGCCGGCCGACGGTGCCTCGTAGAGGCGCGCCAACTGCGCGCTGACCTGCTCCAGCGTGACGTTCTCGGGGGTCATCAGGAGTTGGGTGCACAGGTCGCGCCAGGCCCTGCCCTTGCGACCGAGGCGGTTCCAGCCCTCGGCCGAGGGCACAAGCTGGGGGCCTTTGGAGGCCGGCTGGCGCTGGACGGCGAGTCGGTGGAGGAGAAGCCCGAGGGCGCGGATGTCGCCCACCGCCGCCATCCTGGGGTCCAGCTTCGCCCCGGGCAGCGGGTCAGTGAGCAGCACCCGCATCCGGGCCACGTCCTCGCCGGTCGCGATCAGGACGTTGGTGGCCTTGAGGTTGCCGTGGGGCCGCTGGGCGACCTCCCGCAGGTCGAGCAGCCCCTGGACCGCAGCACTGAGGATGCGGTGGAGCGTTCGGCTGTCGAGTTGGACCTTTGTGAGGTCTTCGGCAGAATGGGTGAAGTAGGCGGTGACGTAGAAGGCTTCGTCGTCGGTGGTGCCGGCGGTCTGGATGGGCGCCCAGGTATCCGGCTTCGCCTGGGCCAGGGCGCCCTGGAGCTGGGCCGCCTCGAGGAACTCCTGAATCCCTGCACCGCTCCCGACCTCAAAGTCGAACTCGATGGGGTGATAGACCTTGACGACGTGCTGCTCGAGGGCGTCGGCCTCCTCGCCGGCCGCCCGCGCGGTCCAGACCTCCGCCTGCGGGCTATGCCCGAGCCGGCTCACCGTTTGGTACCCGCCGTAGTTCGCCATGGCGCCTCGCTAATGGCCGCGTGCAGGTATGCACGCCCTACTGGGCCGAGGGGGGCAGTGGGGGCCGGGGCGTGGTGTGGCAGATCAGGCCGCTAGGGGCCACCTCGATCCAGATGACCTTCTTGCCCCAGTAGTACCCCGCCCATCGGGCCTTGTCGAGCGGCAGGATGCGGCGACGGGGGTCGCTCTCCCCCTCCTGGTCCCGCACCTGCGCGCCGCGCGGGAAGTTGGTGAGGATGAACAGGTTCCGCGAGCCCTTCGCCTCCCACATGTCCCACACAGGGGAATTGCGGTAGAGGATGCAGCGCTTGGGCTGCTCCTCGCCGAACGTCATGACGTGGGCATAGCCCTTGCGGACCATCGTCGTCCGCAGCGCATCATCGGGCTCCCAGTATTGGGTCATGGACTTCACGGCCCATTCCTTGTACTCGACATCGCTGATGCCGACGATGTGGACCTCGATGGAGGGCACGGTGCCGAGCGTCTTCCTGAAGCCCTGCTCCTCGATGGTGACGCTGACGTCGAAGCGCCCCATCGGGCTACACCCGGCGGCGGCCAGGACCGGCAGCCACAGCAAGCCTCGCCACACGCGTCCACAGGATCTCAGTGCCATGGGTGTCTTCCTTTCAGAACTCCTGTGCTCCGGCCCCGCTCATCCTCCGGCGCCGCCCAGATGGGCGCGGAGGACGGCGTGGATCTCGCGGTTGAACCGCCAGTCAATCACCACCAGGCTGCGGGTCCTGGTCAGCAGGCCCTCCACGTCGCCGAGGGCCTTGTCAAATGCCTTGTGGAGGCCACCCGTGGGGGCGTCGCCGAGGTCGCGGCACGCGCTGTCGGGGCCAATGCCGGGGAACATGCGCACGATCATCGCCAACGTGTCCCACCACAGGGCGGCCGGCACCAGGTCGAAGGCATCCTCGGGCGCGACCTCGTCAAACGTCAGCCGCTGCGGGCCGAGGGAGAGGACCCAGCGCTTGTCGCCCTCGAAGAGGCGGCGGATGCGCTCGCCGAGGCCCAGCGACCCGTCGTAGTCCACCGCCACCTGGCGGGCCAGGCTCAGCACCTCGTCGAGGGCCACGGGCAGCGTGGTGCGGGGGTTAACGAGGAGGGTGCGGACGGCGAGGACGCCAAGGCCGTAGAGGTCGCAAGGCGTGCTCAGGAGTGGCACGACCTCGAATGGGGTGTTGCGCAGGGGCACGCCTTCGGCGGCTCGGAGGGCCGCCGCCTCGGCCTCGCCCAGGCGCTGGCCCACGGTGCGGAAGCGGATTTCCCCCGTGGCGAGGGCCGACTGGGGGTCAATGTAGGCGTGAAGATCCATGCGTCGCTCGCCCAGGTTCAGCCGCAGCCACAACAGGTCCATCTGCCCGGCCTGGATGCGCTCCTGGACGTCGAACGTGCCCTCGACCACGGTGAGGTCCCGTGAGCCGAGGACGACCTGGCGGATGCGTGCCGTGCCGTGGCCGCGGACGGGGTCGCCGGCCGTCGCAGGGCGGTAGACGGAGGTCCCTGCGGCGCCGGCGCGGATGTAGTAACGGACATCGCTCCCTGCGATCGGCAGCTCCACCGTGTCGCCGGGGTCCACCAGCACGGCTCGCGCGGTCCACAAGTAGGGCAGGCCACAGCCCGGCCGCCCCATCTGCACCCGGAAGCCCTCGGCACTGAGGTTCAGCAGCGGCCGCTGCTGGTGGGTGACGAAGGTGCGCACGGCATGGAGAGCGTCGGCCAGCAGCCGGAGCTTGAGGTGAAATGTCTCGACCAGCCGCCCCCACCTGCCGTGCTGCCCCAGGAAGAGCCGCCCGCCGAGGGGCAGAGCGGGATCGGCCTGGTTCAGCTCCCGCGGCCCCACGCCGGCCGGCAGCGGCGTCCGGCCGTGCAGCACGCCGTCCCACGACCCGCCGCTGAGGAGGTCCACGAATGCCTCGTAGCCCACAGGGTCGAGGCGGCGCACGAGCATCAGGCCCCCGCTAGGGTTGAGCGCCACGCAGTCGCGGTAGTCGCGCATCGCGGCGTCCCAGCTCTGGGTGTTCGGGCCGGTCGGCGCGCCCTTCGTCGCGGGCACGAGGGGCGATTCGTCGCCGAGGCCGGGCAGGTAGAGGTAGCGGTGGAGCGAGGTGCTGTAGGGCGGCAGGCCTTTGCGGGCCAGGAAAGCGTCGTCCTGGCACAGCCTCCACGGCTCGCCCGACACGCCGTCGGCGGGGCACAGGGGCTCGGGCGGGGTCACATCTTCAATTGGCGCCTGGCGGCCCGGCGCGAATTGAAGATGTGACCCCAGGCGCAGGAGCGTGGGGAGCGGGTGCTCGGTCTCCCAGCCGGTGCGGACCACGGCCGTGGCGTCCATCTCCTCGTGGGCATGGAAGTGCCGCGCCCAGCGCTCGTCGAGCACGCGGTTGCTCAGGGCCTCGCGGCAGGCCGCGACCGTGCCTGGGAGGGCATCGAGGTTCTGCACCCACACCTCGACCCATTGCTGGACCGCGCCGCCGGCGTCGAGCACGCAGCCGAGGAACACTTGGCCGTCAATGAGGTCGCGCAGCACCACGAGCCGGCCGCCCACGGGGTCGGCCTGGGCGCGCGCGAGGACGCAGACCCGCAGCGGCACCCCCTTCTGCTCGGCGCTGATGGGGATGGCAGCATAACCCTCGATGGCCCCCCGGGCGGGGGAGCTGTCGGCACTGGAACGCGCCATAACTAATCCGCCTCCTCAGACAACGGGGCAAGAGGGCGCCCACACGGAGCCGCCGCTCCGGTCCCCGCCCCGACGGGGGTATAGTATAGCCGGCAGGCAGAATCTGTCAATGCCTCAACGGGCGCTTCTCACTTCCGAGGGAGCCGCACCGGCACGGCCTGGGAGAACGGGCCGGCCCGCAGAAGCTTCTGGGACTCCTGGGGGAACGGGTAGAAGTAGACGGCCTCCCCTGCCGAGGTCTTGACCTTCTTGCCCAGGCTCTCCCCCTCGCGGGTAGCGAGAAAGAAGCCGAGTTCGAAGAACGCCTTGCGCAACACGGGGCGATCCGCGAGGTCCTTCTCCTCGTACCGGCAGTACGGGGTCCGCACGCGCAGCGGCAGCTCCAGGGCCACCGTCTGCTGGAACCGCTCGCCCGGCTTGACGAGGGTGGTGCATGGCACGGCGGGCTTCTCCACCTTCAGGCCCTCCGGCACGGGCACGATCTTCTGCGAGAGCACCACGTCGCCATCATCGGCCTCCACGTGAACGGCGTTGGCGTCGGTCAGAAACACCGGTCCATCCCCAATTCTCTCGAAGAGCAGGTTGAACAGATAGGCGTTCTGGGCGCTGCCGTTCTCGAACGTGTAGGTGAGGAACAACGCGCGCCCCTCCTGGGCGGTCACGGCCACCCGGAGGGTGCACTTGAGGGTCTCGGAGCGGTATTCGTCGGGCATGGTTCCCTTCTCCTTGAGGTCCGTCTGGCCGCCAGCCGCGGGGGCCGCGAGCGCCACGAGGAAGGCAGCGGCCGCCAGGC